>CAZXTD010000182.1:0-7912 GCA_964643575.1 uncultured Glaciecola sp.
GCAGGTGTAGATTGGTCGTCTACTGTTAATGACCCATCAACACCTTCTAACTCAACACTAAAATTAAACCCTGCTGTTCCAATTATGCCCTCATTGCCACTAAACGGTGAAATATCGGCAAGCGTTTCTGCACCTGATGCATCGCAAGCACGTAAATCGGTGGCATCACAGTCACTTAGGTAAAAGCCCATACCGGCCGGTAAAATCAGAGACTGTAATTCTGGTATGAAAGACTCTTGGGTAGTGTTTTGAAATAAAACCGTTACCACGGTTTTAGAATATGAGCTTGATTGAAAACCAAACGACGAATTTCCATTTTTAAACAGTATCTCGTCGCCGTCGAGGCTGAGTAAGCTATCAAATGTGCCAGCGGAGTCTTGATCTCTGCTACCAAAATTTCGTGAGTCGATGGGATTGCCAAAATCAAACGATTCAGCGTCTACACCATTAACGGTATCGTTTTCATTGGCGGAGTCAAAAAAATTACCGCTTGCTTGAGACTCAGCTGTGACGCTAATAATTTCAGACTTAAGGGCAGTGTTCACCCCCATGGCAAGCACTAATGATACAACTATTTTATTATAATTTTTCATACCAAAGCTCTTTTTTTGATTGATTTTTATACTGTATTGTCAATTTGTCACCCTTGCAAGCAATATTGAATGACTTCAGGTATAGAATTCAATATGTAAAATACCCCCCCAAACCTCCGCCTTGTATAACGATAAAACTTAAGTGGTCTTTAAGAAAAGAGATAAAAAGTAAAGAGCACAATCGTGGATTTTTACTCGCGCAAGTTAAAGCTAACTTTTTCATCGTCGATAACATACTAAACCACCGCCGGCATACTACACGTTGTATTTGAAGAACTTGATAGACCAATAGCGCACAGGAATTTAGATGCTATTGATGGCTATCTTTTTTCTAAGCCGCTCTCTACTAATGAGTACTACAAATGGCATGTAAACAAATGTGCCTAAACTGCCACTTAGTTGATTTTGCTTTATGCGACCTTTGTTGTTTTTTGTGTCACATTATCAATATTGTTAGAGCCCATCCTGAATCATTTTTCGGATAAGACGGGCTTTTACAAAATGGTCGAGCTTGTGCGTTTGTATCCACCAAGTAGCGGCTTCCATTAACAGGTCTGGGTTATCGTTTTTGTTTGCAAAAAAAGCATAAAAGGAAAGGCCAACATTGTCGCCTTTAGAAGCGATTTTCTTATCGCATACCTCAATGATTTTGGTTCTTAATTCATCTCTCATTAGTTTCCTGTTCATTTATTTTTGGCTTAAACCAAAATTCGATTTCATCTGTTTCTACTTCAAACTCTGCACAATGCTCGGTATTCGCAGGTACCTTATACCACTGCCCAACTGCAATTCTTTGCACTTCGTCGTTAATAATGAGCAACAGCTCGCCTTTAGTAATAACCCCATAATTGTCGGTTGTGTGAGTATGGCTAGGAATAGTTGTGCCTGCCGGGTATGAAGCAAAGAGCACATCGGCACCTTGTGCTTTTAACTGATAAGCGTCAAATCTGCCATCATACAGTGGCAGTTGTTTTATTCTATTTGGGTAACTGCCTGACATTATTTGTCCCTTAAAGGCTCACTTGACGAACCAATCTCTTCATAAATTTTGTGCACAATACCTCGAATTGTGAAGAAGAATATACCAAAGAGGCTGTACGACGTGAAAATGATTGCCCCCCAAATATAACCTCGGTCGGGTAAATTATATTCTAGGCCCAAATCTGCATGCCTATCTAAGGCTGAAGATAGTAGGTAATGGTCAACGTAAACAGAAGCCAAAATAACAGCACTTAAGGCAAACAATGATATTATGAAATAACGATTTATGAGCTTTGTAATTTGTTGCTTAGACATTTTTGACTCCATTCAGAAAAGTGTATTTTAAGTAAAGCACTGCCGCCAATAACCTGCTCGACTTACCTTACAACCATACCTATTGTTCTGCCAGTTTTAAACATAATGTATGCTATTTTTGTTTATAAACATCAGAGCGATGTCCAATCTTAATTGCTTGAACGACTAACTCATTATTCCTTATCTCGTAGGTAATTTCGGGTTCGTTTACCCTATCTTTTATTGCTGATAAGTCTTCTTGGTCTTCTCGCATAAGAAGCCTAACAGCTTCATCTACTAATTCGGATATAGACTAATCTGAAGTTGCAGCATCACTGGGATATACCAGTGAGTGTGGGTTTTCATTCTCATTTTTTAGTGGAATTCCAAGCAATCACTAAGCTAAACACAATAGCTGCTATGATGCTTACAAAAACAAACTGTCCCAAAAGCATTAACGCTAACTTAGGTAGTAGAGCAATCTCTTCAGTGAATAAGGGGTGCCAAATATAGATTAAAGACAAATTAGCAGGAAACAACGCTATTTGATAACCGGGTAATGGCCCGCCAATAAAGTCAAAAAGCGCCAAATTCAATGTAAAAGTAAACAGTCCGATAATTACAGAAAGTAAACCCGATAAAAAAGCTAGTTTCTTAATTTTCAGAACTTGACCTGTCGGCGGTATTCTCTTCCTTTAAAATCTTGGCTGCTTTGTCTTGCTCCCATTTTTCACCAAAGGGTTCAAATACAATATAGGCATACAATGCAATCATTGCTGCAAAAGACAAGAACGAAACGACCAATGGCCCTAAGTTTTCGCCGCCATTGTAATTAGGCAACATGAATAACATAAAAGTCACGATAAGAAACGCTGAGAAAATATAAAAATACTTGATAGATTTTGCTTTCTCTAACGCTTTGGTCTTCAAAAGTTCTTTATCGCTTGTGCCATCGGTATAATCCGTGCACGGCTGGCTTACCTGTTTGTCGCTTTCTATTGCTTGTAGCAGTTCATCTGTCGATAATTTAAATACAGCAGCAATCGACTTTAAAGACTCAAGGCCTACGCTGTCTCCCTTTTCCACTCTTTGGATAGTGCGCACGTTTAAGCCACTAAATTGCGCAAGTTGCTCTTGCGACCAGTGGTTTTTAAGCCTGAGTGATTTCATCGGTATTTCCTTTTCTGCCTTTTATTGTATTTTACTATACCCCAAAAACCTTCTGTCAGTGACGACAAATACGTGACATGCGACCGACAGATGCACGAAACAAAAGAGTTAGTTTAACAATATACTCACTGTGAATACGTATGCATACAAGCATGCTTATATTTACATTTATTTTACATTTGAGATGATGATGTGAATCGTGAAACTGTTTCGCATTCACATAATAATAAATCTCAAAGGGATTAGGATGAAATTGAAATATGCAGGTCTTGTTTTATTAAGTTCACTTGCTTTATTGGGCACTTTTTCAAGCCAAGCAGCTTTAGTTGAAGTTGCTAGTGACAATGCCAACAACTACGGCGACAGCTGGCTCGGCAATGGAGGTTTTGGTTTTGAAGAGTGGCAGTTTGAAATTGAAACCGCTAACGGATCAGCAGGCCATTTTTTAGCCCAGAGCTCTATGGAAACTGACTTAACCAATATTGACTCCAACCCATCCGATAAAGCTTGGGGAACGTTTGCCAATGAAGACGGATTTAATCAAGCCGTTGCTTATAGAGGTTTCGGTGATAATTCTCTCACATCTACAGGCGATATATTTAATATGTCGTTTGAACACGGAGGAATACTAGGCGGTGGTGCTGTCGGAATGGTTTTACGAAATCAAAATGAGAATGGCTCTGTTGGTGACTACAATACCAACGCCCGTTTTGAGTTTGGCTTTATTGGTGGCACTAACAACTATAGTATTTTCGACGGTTCAGGCACTGTCGATACAGGCATCGGTTTTACTGACGCTGGTCTCAATTTAATGTTTGAACTGACAGGCGTAGACGCATACAAATTGACCGTAAATAATGCTTTTGATAACTCACTAGCAGGTATATTTACAGGAGTGCTTGCTGGCACAGGGAACCTCGACAGTGTTGCGCTATATAACCGAAATGCAGAAGAAGCTAACGCGTATTTTAATAGCCTATCTATTTTTCACAGTAGGGCCGTAAATGCTCCTGCTACAGCAGCGATGATGCTTTTGGCCGCCGGTTTCTTATTGAGGCGCAAAGCTATACACTAGAAAACCGCTAAGTTTAAAAAGACAAAAACCGATGGATTTATTAGTTACTGGTATTTATGCAAGCTGGTTAGGCTTATTATTTTTTGCATTGACCATTGTTGTGATAAAAGGCCGGCGTGCTAACGCAGTTAGCTTAGGCGATGGCCAGTCTGACGAGTTGCAAATGGCAATAAGGGCACATGGTAACTTTGCTGAATACGTGCCTATATGCCTAATACTGATGGCTGTGGCTGAAATGAATACACCCATAGGCGCTATGCTGCATATTCCTGGCGGTATGTTACTGTTGGGCCGTTTATTACATGCATACGGCTTAATCAAATACAAAGGCGCGAGTAAACCTCGTGTTATTGGCATGCTGTCTACCTTTGCCGTACTTGTTGGTTTGTGTGTTTGGAATTTGTTTATTATTCTCACCCGGTAATCAACATGCGTATTTTATGAATGGGTTTTTGACTAAAATTAGATAAACTTCGTACTTACTTGCTTAACACAAAACCAGAGTCGAATTTATATGAAAGCCCGTTTGTTTTGCCTAGTCATTTCTTTTTTACTTGTAACCGCATGCTCTGGCCGTTCCATGCAATCGATTAATAAACCACAGAACGATTTGCCCACCAGCGTTACCTTCGCGCAATTTAATGTGTCATTCGCACACGACGGTGACCCAACGGAAAACTATGAACAGTGGGTTGGCTTTATGGCGCTCACCCATGAGCAACAAAACAGTTTGATTGAAGCTTGGCGTTCAAACACCGCAAACGAAGAAGATACAAAACTGGCTGAGCGAGTCATTCAAATTCGAAATATCGCCGCCATTATCCAAAGCGTTAGGCCTGACGTACTCTTGCTCAACGAATTTAATAACGATGGCTTGGCTAAAGATTATCAAGCGCTTCAAGGTTTTCAGACCAACTATCTAAGCCATTCGCAAAGCGCCAATAGCGTTGACGGTGGCAATTTACAACAAACCATTAATTATCCGTTTGTACAAAACTACGCCACTAATACCGGCTTAAACTCGGGCATCGATTTAAACAATAGCGGCTTTAGCTTGAGCGACCCGAACGATGCCTATGGGTTTGGTTTTTACCATGGGCATTACGCCTTTGCCTTAATGTCTAAATACCCGATAGACACTGAAAACACGCGCACCTTTCAAACATTTAAACGCAAAGACCTGCCCGAAGCCGTTATGCCCGTTGTTAATGTTTGTGATGGTAGCCGTGATATCCCCGTCGGTTTAAGCTGCGGCGATAATTGGTTTAACGAACAAGCTTGGAATACAGCGCGTTTGTCATCTAAAAACCATGTTGATGCGCCTATAATCATCCCGACTAAAAACGGCAATAAGGTTATTCATGCATTAATGGCACACCCTACACCACCAGCATTCGATACGGTTTCAGACAATAACAAATACCGCAATAGCGAAGAAAACGCGTTTTGGTTGCACTACATCAACGCTTCGCGGCAGCAGGACGCCGAGTCTTTTATTTATGACGACAAAGGTAACAGAGGCGGTTTTAGCGGCGATAGCTTTGTGATTATGGGCGACCTTAACGCTGACGCACAAATTAGAACCGGCAAAGACCCTCGATTTGACGGCATCAAGCGCCTAATGGCCGACCCTAAAGTCAATCAGGAAGTATCCCAAGTCACAGGCAAATATACACCACGCTCTGCCGGCGGCGAGCAAGCTTCTGCTCGCAGACCTCACCCTTATCCACACACCAGAACATCAACCTTTGGTGCTCGCGCCGACTACAGTGTACCCTCGGCAAACTTGGATGTGCTGGATTCTGGTGTGTTTTGGAAAGCAGAAGGCGAAACTGGCCGCTTACTATTTAATGATGAGCGCATTGGAGAAAGAGGTAGCGATAAAGAAGTGTCCTCTGATCATCGACTAGTGTGGGTAACAGTTTCACTCGAATAAACGACGCTTGTTACACTTAACTCTATTAACAAAATTGGCATTGATCTAACTACTCGCCATTGAAGCAATGTATAACTAGGAGACTAAAATCTAGGACATGTAGGTAAATCAGCTTGTTTTCTTTTCATAAAAAATTGTTTTCGATTGCATCTATATTCTTACCTCAAACGTCTTGTGAGTATTATCAATAAAACGAGCATTCGATATGTCCCATTTTTTTAAGCGTTTTAGTTACTTTCTTTGCATCACACTATTTTTATTCTCTCAATCGGTGCTAGCTATTAGCGATTGCCAAATAACACACAAGACAATAAACACAATACTTCCTAAGCTTCTACACCAACACAATACACCTAGCGCTGCAATTGCTGTTCTAGAAGCTGGAGAGCTCTGTATGCAAGTAGTGCATGGCCAGCAAGACAATGACAAAGCCGCATCAGAAAAAACACTCTACAATATCGCATCTCTTACCAAACCCATTACAAGTGAAGTGATACTGTCGCTTATTGATCAACATAAAATGAAAATTCATGACAAGGTTGCTGAGTTTTACATCGACCCAGATATCGCAAATGATAAATGGGTGAAGGACTTAACGCTTAACCATTTGATTAGTCATCAGAGCGGCTTCCCGAATTGGCGGTATCAAACGAATGACAAGCTAGTGATAAGATTTGAGCCAGGAAGCGCTCCTGCATACTCAGGAGAAGGCTATCAATATATGGCAAAGTATGCTGAAAAGCGCTTGTCAAAAAGCTTTATTCGCTTAGCGCACGAGCATGTATTTGATTCGCTTAATATGAATAATACTTATTTTAGACCGCCAATAGAAAGACTCGGCGATATTGCATACCCTTATGACAAAAATAAAGAAATAGGCAAACCTAGTATTCAATCAACTTACAACGCCGCAGACGACATCTACACGTCCATTGAGGATTTCGCTTTATTTGCACAATATGTGCTAGTGACTAACGCTTCAAAACAAGCGCAAGAGAGCAAACGTTGGGATTTAACTCACAATCTGGCCGAACGAGTTTGCAGCTCTGGTCGCCTTAAAAAAGAGGATTGTCCAAAGGAGCTCGGCTTTGTTTCGGGTTGGTCTAAACTTGCCTACGAAGACGCGGTTTTTTATTTGCAAGGCGGCGGCGATTGGGGCGAAAAAGCAATGGTCATATTAGACCTAGAGCACCAAAAAGCCGCTGTTATATTCACAAATGGTGCCAACGGGATGAATGTTGTGCATGACCTTATTGATACAGTATTTTCTCACCCTCAACTTAGCGCTTTTATAAAAATGCAAGCCGGAGCTTAACGCTTATGAATTACGATATTTTAGTCCCTATCACTTTATTGGCCATTATTTTTCTTGTAATACGGCTGTTTATTGATATGCAAACAAAAAGCACTAAAGCAAAACTTGACACGTTAGCTATTGCTATTGAGGTAAACAAAGAATTACCACCCGACTTGTGGGATAAGTTTTTGCGCTCTGTCGATCCGAAACGAAATGACTACAGAAAAGCGATATTGTTTGGCGTTATTGCCTCTTCTCTTTTGTTGTTAGCTTGGCTAGTGCCATTTCAGGACAATCAGGCTCGTTATGCACTTAGCTACGTTTGCATAATACCGGCTGTGTTTAGCGTTGTTTATTTTGCATTTGGGTATTTTGGATATCAAAAAGAGTGAAATCGAACAAAGTGCTAAGCGATCATGAACTGATAAAACTCACTTTAAGCGGCAATCAAGATAGCTACGCAGAGATCGTGAAACGCTATCAAAGTCTAGTTAAACATGTGTGTTATAAGTTGGTTAAAAACAATGCAATAGCCGATGAAATATGCCAAGCATCGTTTTTAAGTG
>CAZXTD010000183.1:0-7824 GCA_964643575.1 uncultured Glaciecola sp.
GTAATAATAAGGAGGCTGCTTTGTAAATAAGATTGTCTGTATCCGCTACGCCATCGATAGGGTCAGCGATTTTAATAATCCCCTTAGCATCAGTATCTTCTTTTTTATAATGCTCAAAACCAATTTCATCCCCAAAGTCTAAAAGCTGGAATAGGGTTTCAAGCTCATGGTAGCCATTTTCAAAACGGCCACATACATGCAAAAAGAGATTGATTTTAGCTGGACTCGGCCACCAGTCTACAAGTGCATGATCAGGATGTTGTCTAGCACTCATAAATACCACTCACTAATCCGAATTTTTACAACGGCTTTAGATTGTAAGTTAGTCAAACTAATATTACTGGGGAGTTGATAATCAACGCCATCGATGCGCGCATTTTGATAGTTTTTATAATCGATTTGCCAAGCATCGCAGTTATTACAGGCTGGAATGAGCTGTTGAATTAGGCCATTTTCATAACGTTTTATCGACTGTTTACGTACTTTAGAGGTGTTTTCGCTGATGTTATTTCTGTATTCCCTTCCATCAATACTAGCAGCGCCTTTGATCCAACTGCTTAATGGCACAATCGGTACTTCCCAACCTGTCGTCCGATAAATTAACCAAGAAGGGGAAGTATCTGTGTAGGTTTCACCATCTGCTGTAAGGGTGGCAAGTTGTTCATCGTAGGTCAATGAAGCGAGTGTTATTCCCAGCACATTGCTTAAGGTAAATGCCATTTCTTTTTCATTTTGCTGCCAATTTATATAAGCACTTTTGCGCTCAGTAGGACTTATCCATGCAATTTTGCCTTTAAGCTTCCATGTGCTTAGCGACGCTAAGTTTTGATCAATGTTAAGTGCTTTTTGCTGTTCTAAAGACACTTTAGAAGCGCACGACTGCAAAACAACAACCAGCACCGCAATCAACAATGCATTTGTCATGTGTTTCGTTGTTTTTATGCGAGTCAAAGCGCTGGGGCCTATTTTGTGAACAGTTTGAAACATTTTTGCCTTTGGCGGTCTTTACCATTGTACGTTTTACAAGTGAATGTAATATGTCGCCAAGCAGGCGAAACGCGCACAATTGATATTATTTATCCGTACGTTGACGCATAACATACACAAATCCTTTATTATTTTCTAACCTAATATGCTAATTTCTTTAAATTGGAAGGGCTTTTGACTACAATGCGCTGTCATCTTTTTTATAACCCAGTTGAAACTATCATCCATGAGTTTTATTGCCATTGGCATTAATCATCAAACAGCACCTGTCTCTATTCGCGAAAAAGTGGCTTTTACGCCTGCGAGTCTTGCTAATGCTCTAAAGCTATTTGCTAAACAAAAGCAAGATGCTGAGTTGGTGATTTTAT
Organism: uncultured Glaciecola sp.; assembly: GCA_964643575.1. Lineage (GTDB taxonomy): Bacteria > Pseudomonadota > Gammaproteobacteria > Enterobacterales > Alteromonadaceae > Glaciecola. Next base: position 1,356 of record CAZXTD010000183.1, read on the forward strand.
CGACTTGCAATCGAACTGAATTATTTGCAAATAGCGAACAAATAGATCCTCAAGACTTAGCAACTTGGTTAGCCCAATATCATCAAATTAATGCTCAAGATCTTCAGCAGCACCTCTATACCTACGAACAAGAAAAAGCGGTCACCCATTTGATGCAAGTGGCCTGCGGTCTCGATTCTCTTATACTCGGCGAACCTCAAATATTAGGGCAGGTAAAACAGGCCTTTTCTGAGGCAAAGCATATCGGTACAGTAAATGGGCAGTTTGAGAAAATATTTCAAAGCACATTTTCGGTTGCCAAAAAAGTGCGCTCGCAAACTGATATTGGCGCAAATGCCGTGTCTGTCGCCTTTGCTGCTGTGCAATTGGCCAAACAAATATTTGCTAATTTATCAAAGAGTCGCGTTTTGTTAATTGGCGCTGGTGAAACTATCGAACTTGTAGCAAAACACTTGAGTGATGTTGATTTAGGGCAAATTACTGTCGTGAACAGAACCTTGGCAAACGCACAAAAACTAGCCGATAATTTGCAAGCGTTGCATAATCAAAAATCGGGTGTTAGTCCACTTAGCACGCAAGCTATTACGATTAGCGAAATTCCGAGCCAACTGCAATATGCTGATATTGTCATCAGCTCCACCGCAAGTGCTTTGCCGATATTAGGACAAGGTATGGTAGAAACTGCGCTCAAAGCGCGCAAATACAAGCCAATGTTAATGATTGACTTGGCTGTACCGCGAGATATAGAAGATCAGATCAGTGAACTCGATGATGTCTATTTGTATACGGTTGATGACCTTCAACACATTGTTAAACAAAATGTGGCAAATCGAGAGCAAGCGGCCCAAGACGCCAATATAATCATTCAACAACAACTTAATCAGCTGATACAATGGCAGCGACAAAACGAAAATATTGACCTCATAAAAGGCTATCGTGACGAGGCGCAGCAGCTACGCGAGCAACTTGAGGCCAAAGCAATGGCGCGTTTAGCTCAGGGTGAACCCGCACAAGACGTGTTGCAAGAGCTCAGTTATAAATTATCACAAGCAATGATGCATGGGCCCACAAAGGCAATGCAACAGGCTATTGCGCAACCAAAAACAAATGCTTTAGAAGTTTTATCTTCGGTATTTGGCGCACAGTCCAAGAAGTAAAACGTAGACGAATAAAAATGGCAACTCTGGTCAAATCGAACTGTTCGACACCAGCCGAAAATGCCTAAAGGAAAAAAATGAAAGACTCTGTGGTACAAAAGCTCGAATCATTGGTTGAACGCTTTGAAGAAGTGCAGGCCTTGTTAGGAGAGCCCAGCATTATCAATGACCAAGACCGATTCAGAGCACTATCAAAAGAATATTCACAGCTAGAAGAAGTCGTAAAGCAATTTGGTTTGTTTCAAAGTGCCCAAGCCGATATTGAATCATCATTAGAAATGCTGCAAGAAGACGATGCAGAGATGCGCGAAATGGCGCAAGAAGAATTAAAAGATGCTAAAAAGCTAAGTGAAAACCTCGAAGTTCAGCTGCAAATATTATTATTACCCAAAGACCCTAACGATGACCACGATTGTTTCTTGGAAATACGCGCGGGAGCGGGTGGTGATGAAGCCGGTATATTTGCAGGTGACCTGTTTAGAATGTATACCCGATATTGTGAAGCACAGGGTTGGCGCCTTGAAATAATGAGCGCCAACGAAGGCGAACATGGCGGTTATAAAGAAATCATCGCGCAAGTCACGGGTGATGGCCCCTATGGTATCTTAAAGTTTGAATCGGGCGGCCACCGCGTGCAGCGGGTACCTGAAACCGAATCTCAAGGACGTGTACATACGTCTGCCTGCACGGTTGCTGTGCTGCCGGTTGTACCAGAGTCTGAAGCGATTGAAATCAATCCTGCCGATTTACGCGTTGATACGTTTAGAGCCTCAGGCGCGGGTGGACAGCACGTAAACAAGACCGATTCGGCAATTCGACTAACGCATATTCCTACCGGCGTAGTAGTTGAGTGTCAAGACGAACGCTCTCAGCACAAAAACAGAGCTCGTGCTATGTCGGTATTACAGTCGCGTTTAAATCAAATTGAACAAGATAAAAGAGACCAAGAAGAAGCAAGCACACGTAAAACGCTTGTCGGCAGTGGCGACCGTTCAGAGCGTATTCGTACTTATAATTTTCCGCAAGGCAGGGTGTCTGACCATCGGATTAACCTGACGCTCTATAAATTGGATGATGTAATAGCAGGCGACCTTGGTTCGCTGCTTGACCCCATCAGACAAGAGCACCAAGCAGACTTACTCGCTGCCTTAGCGGCTGATTAAAACGTGGCCACTATTACTGCACACGATTTAGGCAATGTAGATGTTAAAGAACTGCTTAGATTGTTTGCAGATGCGGTCGATGTAAGTGACTTTCTTAAAACAAGCTCATTATTATTAAAGCGGGCTGACCTACCACATTCATCGCCAGATTTAGAAGCACGTTTATTATTTCAGGCTGCACTAGGTACAAATCATGTATGGCTGATTGCGCACAACGACCACGTAGTATCTAAAAAAGAACAAGTTCAATTTTGCGAGTTACTTATGCAAAGGCTTGCGGGTAAACCCATTGCGTTTATCTTAGGTACTCAGGCGTTTTGGACGCTTAATCTAAAAGTTTCACCTTGCACGCTCATTCCCAGACAAGATACAGAAGTGCTAGTCGAAACTGCTCTCGCTCTGGATTTACCTGCAAATTCTTCAGTACTAGACTTAGGCACAGGCACCGGCGCAATAGCACTAGCCTTAGCGAAGGAAATGCCTTCTTGGCAAGTATCGGGTGTTGACAAAATAGCACAGGCGGTTGACTTAGCCCGCGAAAATGCGCGCGACAATCATCTTCAAGTATCATTTGAGCAAAGTGATTGGTTTAGTAATGTGGCAGGCAAATATGACCTAATAGTGACAAACCCGCCTTACGTAGAGCCCGAAAGCGAATATTTGAAGAAAGGAGACTTACGTTTTGAACCACTCTCAGCTTTAGTGGCTGATGATAATGGTTTAGCAGACATAAAAATGATCATTGAAGCCGCTAGAATGTATTTAAATAAAGGGGCTCATTTGCTAATAGAACATGGATTTGGGCAAAGTGAAGCAGTTCAAGCTTTGCTTTGCGATGCAGGCTTTGGTGATGTAAAGTCTATGAAAGACTATAATAATTTACCGCGCGTGAGCTTAGGTCGCTTATAAGAGCTCGTAAATAATTAATATAATAATAACGTAAATAACAACAATAAATTTAGGGGTCCGGCAATATGTATGCATTAATGAAAAACGCACATTTGATAATAATTCTACTCACCTTTGTTTTGTTTATTATCAGCTTCGTGATGGTGCTTAAAGACGCGCAAAAACCACAACCAAAACTGCTTAAAATTGGCCCTCACATTCTTTATACATTATTCATCATCACTTTTGCCTATATGGTAGGTTATAAAATGATGAACGACTTGCCTATGTCAATGTCTTGGGCGTTCTCTAAACTGGGTGGATTTGTGTTTTATGTGCTATCTATTGCCTTAGCAATCAAGTGGGCTAAAAAGAACCTATGGCGTTTTGTCGGTTTGATAAGCGCGATATTCTGGCTGGTCATGAGTGCACGATTAGGCTTGGCCAAGCATCTAATGGTGAAGGGCGCGGGTGAAGACACGCAGGCTTATTTGTACAGTGCACAAAACCTAGTCAACCTCGTATCTTAATGTTTGTATGCTTGTGAATCGCTGCGTATTCATTGTCATCGACAAGCTCACAGGTAAGCGCGAAGCAGGTAGTAGTGCAAACGTGAATAACAACGTCTTTTTAATAGGAAGTTCATGAGTTTAATTGAATCAGTAAACATTAGAAATATCAAAGTGGCCAATGACGAGCCTTTCGTTCTGTTTGGTGGCATGAATGTGCTTGAATCAGAAAGCCTCGCAATGAAGATTGCCGAAACGTATAAAGAAGTGACGACTAAGTTAGGTATCCCTTATGTATTTAAAGCTTCTTTTGATAAAGCAAACCGTTCGTCGGTAAGCTCATATCGTGGCCCAGGCATGGAAGAGGGCTTAAAAATCTTTGAAAAGATCAAAGCTGAATTTGACCTGCCTATTATTACAGATGTGCATGAGCCTCACCAAGCCGTTCATGTGGCAGAAGTGGTAGATGTTATTCAATTACCTGCATTTTTAGCGCGCCAAACCGATTTGGTAGTCGCGATGGCAAAAACAGGTGCGGTCATTAATGTGAAAAAACCGCAGTTTTTGGCTCCTCACGAAATGGCGCACATCATTAATAAGTTTGATGAAGCAGGCAATAACAATATTATATTGTGTGAACGTGGCTCGTGCTATGGCTACAATAACTTGGTGGTCGACATGCTAGGCATGGATTTAATGAAACCCATGGCGCCTGTAATATTTGATGCCACACATGCCCTGCAAAAGCCAGGAGGCCGCTCAGATTCTGCAGATGGTCGCCGCAAGCAAGCAGCGCAACTAGCTCGAAGCGGCATGGCGCTAGGCATTGCCGGCTTATTTATTGAATCACATCCAGACCCAGACAACGCGAAATGCGATGGGCCTTGTGCATTGCCGCTAGACCAACTTGAAGCATATTTAAAACAAATGAAAGCGGTAGATGATTTAGTGAAGTCTTTTGACGATCTTAATATCGACTAGGGCTGCTTTAATGCAGGTCAACAATTTTTGTAATCAGTAAAAATTACCGCAGATTTATTAGTAAAAGGCTAAGGAAGTTTTTATATAAAACGGCTACGATAAAGGATAAGCAAATGGAGTATTGTGAGATGCAAATATGTAAATCATGTAAAAAAGAACTAACATTGGGCGCGACAAAATGCCCGTATTGTCAGACTTATCAAACTTGGTACAAAAATCCTCAGCACTTCAGTTGGTTATTTTTGATTCCTTTGTTTATATTTATGTTTTGGAATCTGAGTATTTTTAACCATAAAGAATTTAGTGAGTATCAAAGTGACTTTACGGTTACTGAAGTAAAAATCATTGATTCAGATGACTTAAAAGCCAAATTAATTACTTATAATATTCAAAACAACACTGACTATATGTGGGACTGGATTAGTTTTGAAGTGGTGAGTCGGAATAATGGTGAGCTTTTAGCCACGATTGCTGATACTCAACTCTCCTGGGTGGTTCAGCCTCATTCCGAATCGCTTATCACGGTCGAAGTGCCCCTTGTGCCAAATGCTAATGAATGGACGCTTACGATAAAAAATATGAAATCAGACCGGTATTAACAAGTAATAAGATATAAACCATCGGATATGAGCTTTTGGTCAAGTAATATGATCTAAGATAAACATAAAAAAAGGGCTTTTTGTTTTTTACAAAAAGCCCTTTTTAATGAGTAAGTTTTACGCTAGATAATTAAACGTTTGCTAATAGGCCATTTAGCGTTGCACTTGGGCGCATTGCTTCTGCTGCTAGTTTATCGTCTGCAAAATAGTAGCCGTTAATATCGACTGAAACGCCTTGCGCACTATTTAACTCATCAACAATAGTGGCTTCTTTTTCGGTCATTTCAGCCGCTACTGAACTAAATTGCCTCTGAAGGTCTGCATCACCGCTTTGCTCAGCAAGCGCCTGTGCCCAGTAAAGTGCAAGATAGAAGTGTGAACCACGGTTATCAAGCTCGTTTACTCTGCGAGACGGCGATTTGTTTTCTTGTAAGAACTTAGCAGTTGCTGCGTCAAGTGTATCGGCTAAGACCTTAGCTTTTGCATTGTCAGTGTTAACGCTTAAGTGCTCCAAAGAGGCTGCTAAGGCTAAAAATTCACCTAAAGAATCCCAACGCAGGTGATTTTCTTTTTCGAATTGCTGAACGTGCTTAGGAGCTGAACCGCCTGCGCCGGTTTCAAATAAACCACCACCATTCATGAGCGGAACAATAGACAGCATTTTTGCACTGGTGCCCAATTCTAAGATTGGGAACAAATCGGTTAAGTAATCACGTAATACGTTGCCGGTCACCGAAATGGTATCTTCGCCTTTTTTACATCGACCTAGAGTATAAGCAGTCGCATCAACCGGTTTCATTATTTGAATGTTTAAGCCCGAAGTATCATGGTCTTGCAAGTATTGATTTACTTTCAAAATCATTTGTTTGTCGTGAGCGCGATTTTCGTCGAGCCAGAAAATAGCAGGCGTATCAGTAGCTCGCGCTCTAGTCACCGCTAGTTTCACCCAATCTTGAATAGGTGCATCTTTTGCTTGGCACATTCTCCAAATATCACCAGCTTCAACTTCATGACTTAGCAAAGCCTCACCAGCGCTGTTTACCACGCGCACAGTGCCGGCTTCAGATAAAATAAAGGTTTTATCATGCGAACCGTATTCTTCTGCTTTTTGCGCCATTAAACCTACGTTAGGTACAGTGCCCATTGTGGTGGGATCAAAAGCTCCGTTTTTG
>CAZXTD010000184.1:0-7819 GCA_964643575.1 uncultured Glaciecola sp.
ATACTAATATGTCGAAAATCAGTGACCCAAACGGTAGTTCAGCCCTTATACTATCCACAGTAATAATTAATAGCGCATAATGTATATTATGTTAAATAAGTTATCATGCACATAATATCCACAGTGTTTTAAACACCCCTATCCCATGTTGGGAATTTTGCGCAAATAATCTGTTATTAAATAAATGCTGCTTTTTACCTGTGTATAAAAGTTAAAAAGAAACGGTCTATTCAGCATGATATTAATTAAATGATATCGGACAAAAATAAACCTAAATTTTTGAGGATTTGATGCTTTGATATTATAAATATTAGATTATTGTATTTGTCGGAAACGTTGTTTACTTTGTGAGGTATATTTCATCCTCGCTATTTAAATAATTGAAATTGTACTGAAAGGAAATCGTCTTTATAGTTACATAAGTAATCTGTTAAACTCCTGCTTAATTCACGTGTTTCTACTCAATTACGTAGAGCCTTAAATACACCTCAGGAATTTTAGTCAATTGGAAACAATCGTCATTGTAGGCACCGGTTTTGGTGGTATATCAGCTGCTTTAGCTTTAAAAAAGAAAGGCATTACAGATTTTATTATGCTGGAACGCCGAGGTTTTGCTGGCGGCACATGGTTACAAAACACCTATCCGGGCGCAGCTGTTGACGTGCAAAGCCCACTTTATAGTTTGGCTGGTATATCTTTTCCTTGGTCACATCTATTCGCTAAACAGTCTGAAATAGCTGATTACACCAAAAAAACAATAGAAGACCACGGTCTAGAGGGCCACATTCGATTGAATTGCGAATTGAAATCAGCACAATGGCAAGATGATTCGTGGTTATTGACACTGAGCAGTGGAGAAGAAATTCATTCACGAATGGTGATTAATGCAACCGGCCCACTCAGCACACCTGTCGTTCCAAAATTTAACGGTTTAGACTGTTTTAATGGCGAATCATTCCATTGCAATGATTGGCGTCACGACGTATCTCTTGAGGGTAAAAGCGTTGCAATAGTAGGTAGCGGTGCCAGCGCAATACAAATTATCCCAGCAATTGTCGATAAAGTGAAAACACTCCATGTATTACAAAGGACACCTCACTGGATCTTACCAAGGTTAGACTGGGCATTTCCGAAATGGTTAAGAAAGGTTTTAGCCATAAAACCTATATATAGTATTATTCGCTGGGTAATTTATTGGGCTTTAGAGTTACGCGTAATAGCTTTTAAGTACAGTAATACTGCATTAATGTGGTTGGCAGACAAACCTGCTCGCAAACATCTTAAAAAACAAATTGAAGACCCGCTATTACGCGAAGAGCTTACGCCCGACTTTACGATAGGCTGTAAGAGAATATTAGTATCAAACACTTATTATCCTGCAATACAAAAGCAAAATACTATTTTGCATAACAAACATGATGGCATTATAAGGTTTACTGAACGCGGTATCGAATTTGCCGAAACGGGCGAAACCCAAATTGACGTCGTCGTTTTTGCAACTGGTTACAATGCAATAGATGCAATGGTGTCCTATTCTGTTACAGGGCTTGACGGCATCAAATTGGCAGACCAATGGCGTGATTATCCTCGCGCATATATGGGAACAACAGTGCCCTCTTTTCCCAACTTCTTTGTTATCACTGGCCCTAATACTGGGATTGGTCACACAAGCGCCATCTTTGTAATTGAGTCGCAGTTAAAATATGTCATGCATTGTATTAATGAGCTTACTACGAATGGCGCTAAGTCTATTGCTCCTACTATAGAAGCAGAGAAGGAATATACCGAAGTGGTTCACAAAGAAATGGAAAAGACAGTGTGGGTAACTGGCGGTTGCTCAAGTTGGTATCAAAATGCACAGGGTAAAGTTATTGCTATGTTCCCAGGCTTTAGTTTCAGTTTTAGACGTTTGTGTAATCGATTTAAACTGAAAGATCATATTATTACTCATAAGGAAGGCTAATTTGTTGGTTTTTATCACTGTTCTATTAATAGTTGTTTCGCTATTTGCTCACATCTTATTTTTTTCAACGTCTCAATCGTTGGGTAAAATGTTGTATGCACTCAATAACAGAGTTGAAGCTAGTATCGCGGGTCTTACTAAACATAATATTGCGATAGATGAAGAGCAGTATATTTTTTTAGCCAACAATAAAGTCGATAAGCCTTTGTTGCTTTTACTTCATGGTTTTAGTGCAGATAAAAACATTTGGCTCAAATTTGCAAAACACGCTAATAAAGATTATCACGTTGTCATACCCGATCTCTTAGGTCACGGAGAAGTTCCTTACGATCCCACCAAGACTTATTCGACCGAAGAACAAATTCAATATGTATCTAAGCTGATTGTTTACTTATCGGGCAAATATAAGGCTTCTATTAGTATTGTCGGCAATTCTATGGGCGGTATGATAGCGGCTAAATTATTACAGCAATGGGCAAACGAACCGCTAGTCAATATTAAGCTTAAGCAAATTGTACTGCTCGACCCTGCTGGTGCGTACAGCGATTTTGCAAAAGAAATGCAAGCTCAGTTGCATAATCCTTTTTTGCACCATACTCAAGAAAGTGTTTTTAGGTTTTACGAACAAGCTATGCATAAGATGCCTTTTATGCCGCCATCTGTATTCTATTATATTGCTAAGGTCCAATATTTAGATAAATACGAACAGTACGAACACATGTTCAGCGATTTTTTTAATGTAGACCATTTTTTCAAAGATAATATTGATTACAGCTCTGAGCCTCCTTTACTTATTTGGGGCGACAAAGACGGTTTATTGCCAGTAGCTGACGCTACAGTGTGGGAAGAATTTTTATCGATAAAGGCAATTAGATTGCCCAATATTGGTCACATGCCTATGGTGGAATGTCCAAAACACACTTATGAATTATTAATAAGTGCTTCTTAATACAACGTTACTTATATGACCTTAATCAAATAGAATATAAAAATAATACCTTGGTATTTACAGAAAACTTTCATACTCCGAATTTTGTGCTATTTTTAATTATGTGTAAACGAAATGTTAAACTACAGGTTTGTTATTCAACCTCAGCTTTAACCTTATAGCGCACTTAAAAGAGGAGTTGGATAAATGACGGGCAAAGATTTTTTAAAGTTAGTCACGCATCGCGGTATTCCCTTGAGCTGCATAGCAAGTCGATTAAATTGCAAACTAACCACTCTAAAAGCAATGGCATATATGGAGACGGTACCCAAGCCGTACATTATCAAATTCATCTCAGCGTTTCAGGATTCACTTTCCGAGCAAGATATGCAGTTGTTAACACAATAACAACATTTTGCACCCCTAGTACTCAAAATGCATTTTGACTAGTAGAAGGTTTGATAACGGTATTCCTTAAAATAAGTCATTATAATACTTGAATAAAATGACTATTCTGACAATAATCATTAAATGGATTTTATTCTCTTACTCATTGCATTTATTTTTGGTTTCGCTTGTAAAATAGTGAAAATGCCTCCCCTCATAGGTTACCTCATAGCGGGTTTTGTGCTCAATGGGCTCGGGTTTTCTAATAATGAAAATCTCAGCGCAATAGCAGATCTTGGCATTACCATAATGCTGTTTACTATTGGCTTAAAACTTAACGTTAAAGACTTGGCGAAGGCTGAAATTTGGCTAGCCAGCGTGAGCCATTCCCTAATTTGGATAAATCTTCTTTCATTTTCAATTACTTTATTTTCGATAATAGCACTTCCCTACTTTACTGAGCTCTCGTTTTACCAATCGGCCTTAGTTGGCTTTGCGTTTAGTTTTAGTTCGACTGTTTGTGTTGTTAAAATATTAGAAGAGTCTGGTGAAAGCCGCACCCGCCACGGAAAAGTAGCCATTGGCATACTGGTTATGCAAGACATTTTTGCCGTTATGTTTTTAGTGGCAGCGACAGGAAAAATACCTTCTATATATGCTTTGAATTTGTTTTTATTGATACCGCTGGCACCGCTTTTACGAAGATTACTTGAAGAAGCCGGACACGGAGAATTGTTACCATTAAGCGGGATGGTGTTTGCTTTGGGCGGATACTTTATGTTTGACGCCTTAGGTGTAAAAGGAGATTTAGGTGCGTTAATTCTTGGTGTAATGCTTGCTCCAAGCTTTAAAGCCTCAGAATTATCTAAATCGCTTTTGTCATTTAAAGACCTCTTTTTAATAGGGTTTTTCCTAACGATAGGACTAACTGCATTGCCCGACCTAGAAATGACACTCATAGCACTTTTGTTTATGTTGTTTATTCCACTCAAATTTGTTTTGTTTTTTGCTATTTTTGCAGGTCTCAAACTTCGAGTCCGCACCTCATTCTTATCTAGTTTAGTCATGTCAAACTACAGTGAATTTGGCCTAATAGTGGTAGCCGTAGCGGTTAGTGCTGGCATGCTTGATTCTAAGTGGCTAGTAATTATGGCCCTAGCCGTGTCTTTTTCTTTTGTGGTTACTAGCCTATTTTATAAAAACTCACATGACCACTACAACAAATTAAAGGGACGTTTAAAACGTTACCAGCGCCAGCAAATACTTATCGACGATCAATATCCAGATATGCAAAACGCAGAGATCTTAGTCATTGGTATGGGACGAGTGGGAAAAAGTGCCTTTAATGCTTTAAGTAACGCATTGGGTTCAAAAGTGTGGGGAATGGATGCAGACGCTGAAAAAATCAACAAAATTCAAAATGAGACAAAAGAAGTTTTAAACACCATTGTTGGCGATGGTGAAAATATTGATTTGTGGGAGAGCATAGATATTTCAAATGTACAGCTAGTGCTACTTGCTCTTCCCTCTATTGAAGACTCTGCCAATATTACTAGCCAACTTAGAAGCGCTAATTACCAAGCTAAAATAGCCGCTATAGCGCGTTATGCTGATGAAGTAGAACCACTTACAACCAGCGGCGTTGATAAAGTGTTTAACTTTTTCACCGACGCAGGCTTAGGTTTCGCCGAAGAGAGTTTTGCCTTATTGGCAAAGAATAAAGAACCTTTGGAAAAACCAAGCGCTAAAATAGACTAAGCTTTTCCGTTTTATCATATCTAACAATGTTCTGCTTCTTAATCAGAGTCTAAATGAGAATGATTTAGCTTTTTATCTATATGATATATAAAGAGTTTTGTTCCATTTTAATTTCTTTCTTCTGTAAATATGTTATCCTCATCACGTATTTCAAGATACGAATTTAATTTTTGGAAGGAAATCATTATGAAAGGTTCTCATGAGGTCGTAAAAGTCTTAAACGAGATGCTTACAATAGAACTGACTTCAATCAACCAATACTTTTTGCATGCTCGTATGCACAAAAATTGGGGATTAGAAGGTTTAAACAAAGCGGCTTATAAAAAGTCGATACTTGATATGAAACAAGCAGACAAACTGATCGAGCGTATCTTATTTTTGGAAGGCCTTCCCAATTTGCAGATGTTAGGCAAGTTGTTTATCGGTGAAGACACACAAGAATGTTTAGCCTGCGACCATAAATTTGAGTCACAGCAAATACCGCAATTACAACAAGCGATTCATCTGTGTGAACAACAACAAGACTACGTCAGTAGAGATATGCTTACTGAGATTCTTGAAGATGAAGAAGAATACGCTGATTGGATTGAAACTCAGCAATACCAAATAGAACATATGGGTATTGAAAACTACTTACAAACTCAAGTGGAGGAATAAGTTATGCAAGGTAGTCAAAAAGTTATTGCGGGCTTAAACAGCCTTCTCGGATACGAACTCGCAGCAATGGATCAATACTTCATTCATTCTCAAATGTATTTAGACTGGGGTTTTAATAAACTATTCGAACGCATAAATCATGAGTTTGATGACGAGAAAGGCCATGCTACAAAATTGATTGAACGCATGCTGTTTTTAGGTGGCACGCCCGACATGGTAACTCGCACTGGTTTAATGATCGGTGCTGAAGTGCCTGATATGCTTGAGAGCGACTTGCGTGTTGAATACGAAGTGGCAGCTAAACTCAAAGAAGTTATCGCGATTTGTGAAACAGAGCAGGATTATGTTAGCCGCGATATGTTGCTTATCCTACTTGACGATACTGAAATGGACCATGCGCACTGGCTAGAACAGCAGCTTGGGTTGATTAAACGCTTAGGTTTGTCGAACTATTTACAGTCGCAAGTATAGCCAAAACACTTTATTCTAAATACGTATAAAAAGACGCAGAAACAACAAACGCTTCTGCGTCTTTTTTAATTTTTGATTCATTAATTGCTGAAACATACTCTCGTTCCGATGAACTTGTTTGTTGCACATTGGTTGGCTCAAACTCTACATATAACACCCATTCCATTTCAGATAAATTGCAACTTCCCAAAAACGTCACGCCTCTATTTCGATTATTTGCATCTTCAAATAATATTGGCGTCTTCCCCATGTACATATTCACGCCCTCAATCCAAGCGTTTTTTATTTGTAAAGTTTCAGGAAAACCAAAGTTGAGAAACAGTTCTTCCTCTGCTTCGGGTTCTTTTTCAAAAGATAAGCCTATAGTCTTATCTTTGTGCGAAATCGTGCAAGAATTGACCGTGATGTCACAACCACCTTTGCTTGTAAATGGCTTGTTAATTTGACTTGTTTGTATTGTCAAGAATATAGATAAAACAAGGGCTGCAAGTATTAACAGGCGAATGAAAACCGTCTTTTTATTCACAAATAATTTACCGTAAACTTTCCTTTATTGACCAAGATCAATCGTATCGTAACTTGTGTATCTTTTTGTATTTAAAAGCTTTACCATCTTATATCGACAAGTGGTAGTTTACTTCTCTTATGCGCCCCACTCAACTAGGACGTTACGAACAAGCAAGTAAATCAACACATGTTAGGGTTTAAATTATTTCTCTACGTGGAAGTTTTTATATGAGTGAAACAAGCCAAGTTCAACCTGATTACAATTATAAAGTAGTTAGGCAGTTTACAATCATGACGGTTGTATGGGGCATCATTGGAATGACAGTTGGGGTGTTGATTGCTGCACAACTTTTTGCACCCGCATTAAATTTTGACATTCCGTGGTTAACCTACTCTCGTTTACGTCCTTTACACACCAATGCGGTAATATTCGCGTTTGGTGGTTGTGCGCTTTTCGCAACCAGTTATTACATAGTCCAACGCACGAGTCATGTGCGCTTATTCAGCGATAAGCTTGCTGCTTTTACCTTTTGGGGATGGCAGGCGGTTATCGTCTCTGCAGTAGTTACTTTGCCACTTGGTATAACGGCTAGTAAAGAGTACGCTGAATTGGAGTGGCCAATAGATATATTGATTACATTGGTTTGGGTGGCATACATTATTAATTTCTTTGGGACTTTGGTAATACGAAAAACTTCCCATATTTATGTTGCCAACTGGTTCTTAGGCGCATTTATGCTAACGGTTGCTGTTTTACATATTGGCAACAGCCTAGCGGTTCCGGTTACCATGTTTAAATCATACTCCATCTATGCAGGCGCCGTTGATGCCATGATGCAATGGTGGTACGGACACAATGCTGTAGGCTTTTTCTTAACAGCTGGCTTCCTTGGTATGATGTATTACTTTGTACCGAAGCAAGCTGGACGCCCCGTTTATTCTTACCGTTTGTCTATTGTTCACTTTTGGGCTTTAGTGTCGCTATACATTTGGGCTGGTCCTCACCACTTACATTACACGGCCTTGCCAGACTGGACTCAGTCTTTGGGTATGGTGATGTCTGTCATCTTATTTGTGCCCTCTTGGGGCGGCATGATTAACGGCATAATGACTTTGTCAGGCGCTTGGCACAAATTACGTACCGACCC
>CAZXTD010000185.1:0-7794 GCA_964643575.1 uncultured Glaciecola sp.
ATTTACTTGCTTTAAATGCAGCAATAGAAGCAGCAAGAGCAGGTGAACAAGGGCGAGGTTTTGCTGTTGTAGCTGATGAAGTAAGATCCTTAGCCAGCAGAACGCAGTCATCCACTGAAGAAATTAGAACGATGATTGAAAAACTTCAAGCCGGCAGTAAAGAAGCATCAAACGCTATGGCGTCCAATAAAATATCGGCGCTAGAGACAGTAGAGTCAACGACAAATACAGGCGACGTGCTTCAAAAAGCGTTGTTGGCGGTTGATCAAATTAAGTCTCTAAATAGCGCTACAGCCACCATGGCAAGCCAGCAGAGACAAGTTTCTGTTGAGATAAAAAAAGGCGTAGATGAGGTCAACGAAATTAGTAATATCAACAATACTAGCGCCAATAATATGAAATCGATGTGTAACGAAATGACGAGCTTGGTAAATCAAATGCGAGACAAACTCAATTCTTATAGCATGAATTAACTAACAGAGACTACGATAGTGTCGTATATTTGGTGAATCATGGATGATTGACTAAAGATTCAACAGCATGAGTAGCATTTTCAATATCTCCAATATTATGACCCACCCACTCTGGATTATAGTAAGTGTCGAGGTAGCGATCGCCGCTATCACATAATAGCGTCACAATACTGCCCTGCTGAGCATGCTCACGCATAAGCGCAGCTTTGGTCAATGCACCAAACACATTTGTGCCGGTGCTCGGGCCTACTTTACGGCCCAATACTTTTTCTAGCATTAACATGGTGGCGATACTTGTGGTGTCGGGCACGTGTTGCATTTCATCTATTACCATGGGTAAAAACGAAGGTTCGACTCTTGGTCTGCCTATTCCCTCAATTTTACTGCCTTTGCTACTTGTAGCAGGATCCTTATTTTGAAAATAAGGATAAAAAGCTGAATTGTCGGGGTCGACCACTAATAAGCGTGTATCGTAGCCTTTATAGCGTATATAGCGGCCAATAGTCGCGCTTGTGCCGCCCGTACCCGCGCTCATCACTATCCATTCAGGAATGGGAAAACGTTCTTTTTCTAACTGTGAGAAAATACTGCAGGCAATATTGTTATTGCCGCGCCAGTCTGTTGCGCGCTCGGCAAATGTAAACTGGTCCATGTAATGGCCGTTTAAAGACTTTGCGAGGTTTTCAGCTTCTTCATAAATTTGATGGGTATGCTCAACAAAATGGCAACGGCCACCATAAAATTCAATTTGCTGTATTTTACTTTTAGCCGTACTTTTTGGCATGACTGCAATAAACGTGAGCCCTAATAGCTTAGCAAAATAAGCTTCCGAAACTGCCGTACTGCCCGAAGAGCTTTCAACTATAGTCGTGTTTGGGCCTAACCAGCCGCTAATAAGCGCATGCAAATAAAGCGAACGCGCTAAGCGGTGCTTTAAACTTCCGGTGGGATGAATACTCTCATCCTTCAAGTAAATATCCACGCCCTTAAAGGCTGGCATATCCAGCTTTATCAGGTGAGTATCTGCGCTGCGCTGAAAATCGGCTTGTATTTTATTCAGCGACTCTTTGACCCAATCTCTCGACATACTGCTACATTTTTTAGTAATTAAACACCGCCATACCCTAGCAATTTATCTTTAAAACCGCGAGATAAAAAGTAGGGTTAGGCGGGTATTATTTTTATAGGCCTAGCTCAGTTGGAATGGGCGGCGCTTCTTTTAATCGTTCAGGTTTGAAGGTTTTTAATTCTTCTAATACCTGCACAATGCCTCTGTCGAGCTGTGCATCTTTGCCATTGTTAACTTGGGCTGGCATTAGTTTGACTTCAATATCGGGGGCAACGCCGGTGTTCTCGGCTAGCCATTCGCCATTAGCATCAAAAATACGGATAAACGGCACGCTCATGTACCCGCCATCAATAAAGGGTGGGTTGTGGGCAATACCAATAAGACCACCCCAAGTGCGAGTGCCAATAAGCTTGCCTATGCCTTCGTGTTTGAAGGCATAAGGTAAAAAGTCACCGCCTGAACCGGCATCTTGGTCAATGAGCATCACTTTAGGGCCGTCGTGTTGCGCTACGGGCGAGCCATAAATTTTACCGTCTCGGTCTTTAAAGCCCGCTAAGTAGGTGCTCGATAACACGTCAGTTATATAGTTGGCTATTTGACCGCCACCGTTTGAGCGTTCGTCAATAATCATTGCTTGTTTGTCTAGCTGCGAGAAGAACATTCTATTGAAGTAGGTAAAACCTGCAGAGTCAGTATTAGGAACGTACACGTACCCTACTTTGCCGCCAGACTTCTCGTCTACATATTTGCGATTGTCTTCTATCCACGACCACAAGCGCGCGCGGTATTCGCTTCTTGAAGGTACCACGGTCACAGTTTTTGCATTGCTACCCTTGGGGTTATCGGCCACCAGCAAGCTCACTTGTTTGCCTACCGTGTTTTCAAATGCTGCAAAAAAATTGTCGGTTTTAGTCAGTGTTTTGCCGTTTACCGCTAATATGTAATCGCCTTGTGCTATGTCGACACCCGGCACACCTAATGGCATATCAAGGAAGGGGTTCCAAAGCTCACCAGGGTATATTTTAGCAAGACGATACGCGCCATTTTCAAAACTAATATCAGCGCCCAACAGGCCAACGTTAACGGCATCAGGACGAGGTATGTCGCCGCCATAAGCGCGGTTATGGCCCACTTGCAGCTCTGCAATCATTTCAACAATGAGTTTGTTTAAATCGGCACGAGTGCCAACGTGGTCGAGCAGCGGGCGATACTGCTTATAAATACCGTCCCAGTCGAGACCATGCATGTTTTCGGCGTAAAAATAATCGAGCTGCATACGCCATGCATCTTCAAATATTTGTGCCCATTCTTTTGCAGGGTCAACTTTTAACCTTAGGCCTGAGGTATTAAGTGGCTTAGCATCGATGCTTTCGCCCACAGCGCCGTGGTGCCATTGGCCGCTGCTACCCACAAACAACATGGTTTTAGCATCAAAGCTTAATAAGAAGGCATTAACGTCAGCATTTACTTCTTTTGCTGATTTTTCTTCCATATCAAAGCGCATAAGCACGCTATTGTCTGCACTGCCGCCAGATGGGCTCAGGCCAGCGCCGGGTTGTGGGTTTTCTATATAAAACAAAGCACCGCCAGCACCCACCGCTAAATTGCTGTAGTTTTTCTCTGACACAGGTAGCGCAACGATACGGTTCATTATTCCGTTTAGGTCTATGCGGGTTGCTGTTTTTTCTGATTTATCGTCTTTATCGCCTTCATCGTCTTTTGATGGCTCGTCCTCTTTCATTACTTCTTCGTCAGATTTTGGCAGCAACGGTGATTTGCCTTCGCTTGATAAAACCGCAGCATACAAAGCAGTACGATACGGACGTTCTTGCTGTGTCATGTCGATGCCAGCTGCGGTAGTGCCGCGGTTGGTCGATGCCGAGAAAAACAAGTATTCACCGCTCGGCGAAAATGCGGGTTGGCCTGCGTCACTCATACCGTCGGTAATCGCAGTCGCTTTGTTAGTATCAAAGTTGTACACATACAAAATTTGATTATTACTTGGACCAATTAAAGAATAGGCAATCCATTTACCGTCGGGCGATACAGAAACTTGCTGCGAGCCTTCAACAAACCCTTTACGAACAGGGTCGGTACCAATGACATAAGAGCGCTTTTTATCAATATCAAAATATTTCAGGTTAAGATGGCTGTCGCGATACACCACTTTAGTGTCATTGTCGGCAAAGCTAACTAGGTTGAAATAATTTGTTTTGACATCGGTTAATGCGACCGGCTTGCCAATTGGCTTACCAAATTGGTCGTTAATCACTAACTGATAACCGTTTGATGCATCCGACAGATACGCTATTTTACTGCCATCTGCAGACCATATAGCGGTCATTTCTCTTACGCCATCACTGTTTGATACATTGCGTGTAGAGCCATCTTCTAGCGGCACAGTGAACACTTCGCCTCGCGCGGTAAGCGCAACGCGTTTGCCGGTGGGCGATAAGGCAGCAAATTCAATGTTTTCGCTTGCGTCTTTCCAGGTAATGCGTTTTTGAGGCAAGTCAGGGTTGATATTGAGGGCCAAGGTTTGGCGCTGTTTTGTGCGGGTATCATACATGTGTAGCTCACCGCCTGCTTCAAATACGATTTCGCCCGCGTGTGCATTGGCACTTAAAATGTCCCAAGGCTTTGTATCTAGAATGTTATCTACTGTGCCTTCTGACGTATATTGATGAATACCAACAGAGCCATCACGGTCTGATAAAAAGTAGAGATCGTTGCCTACCCACATTGGCTCAAAATCGTTGCTGTTGGGTTTTGGTACTTCAGTCGTTGCTTGTGTTTTGGTGTTATATATCCACACAGGTGGCGAAGTTCCGCCCCTATGTTGACGCCAACCGCTGGCTCCCCTGTGGGCTTTATGAAAAGGCCGATAGGCGACAGTTTCGCCATCGTTCGCCCAAACCGGGTCAACGGCTCTAGCCTCCATAACTTTACTGGCGTGACCACCGTTTACGTCAATCTCAAACATTTGTGGAGAACGGTTATGGTTAACCTCGCGCATACTCGTAAATACCACACGCTTACCGTCGTTAGACCAACCTTCAACACGGTCATCACCTGGATGATAAGTAAGCCTTTTAGCTTCTCCACCATTTACCGAAACAACATAAACATCGTCGTTGTTGCCATAATTCGCGGTAAAAGCAACATACTTGCCGTCAGGTGAAAAGTGCGGAAACGATTGTACGTCTTCATCACCCACTAAACGTTTTGCATTGGCACCATCGCGGTCTGCGAGCCAAATATCCTCTGCGTAAACAAAGGCAATATGATCATTTGATAAATCAGGTTGTTGAAGCATTTTGGTTGGCGCAGCACTAACTAGACTTTGCACCAATAGCATTGGCAAAGCCATGCTAAGTGTACAGGAGAGCTTGTTCATAGACAGTGTCCTTTATTGGGTTTTTATTTTTATAGTCTTGTGACTTATTTTTATTTGGCGGGCCTAGGAAAGAAATTTGCCTGAATGCATTGCCCTATAAATTTAGTATGGCGCAGTATCATTCAGGAAGAAAGTGAATTTTTGTCTAGTCTAAAACTGACATGCGCCAAAAATTTGTTTTTAAAATCGTGAGGTAAAAAGTGACAGATATTTTGGTTGTAGTTAGCAGAGTTTTTCGACTGTCTATATGTGTATGGCCTGGTATCTTCTAATCTTAAGTCTTTTACAATCGAGCAGTATTATGAAGTTCATTTTCGAGCAATGCCGCCTTTGGATGAATCGTTAAAGTTCCTATCGTTTATGTTTGTGGTTTGTGCTCTTGCAGGTTTTTTATTTGGCTTAATAATGAAGTACTTTATGTTAAAAAAGAAAAGCGCTAATCAATAGAGCTATTTTATATAGCTAGCGACCTCACGTTAGCACTAGTGCTTGGCGAAATTAGCTACAGTAATGCGATTTTGTTGTTTCTAAAGTGCGTTTATCATATCGTATAGTGCTCGGCCACCCCATATTGTGCCTATAGGAAAGAGCGGAACTAAACATAACGCGATTATTGACATGCAAACAATTGCAATAGTATTTTTCTGCTTAAGGCCGAAGTACAACATTACCAGCAGAGTTACCACGATGAGTCCAGCAGAGGCCTGAAAATAATGAAGCTCTATGATAGATATAATCGCAAAGATTAAAGTCAATCCGCCCAGAACACCACAAATCCAATTAGATGTTCCAACAAAATTAGCATAGTGCTGTTGAGCCTTGTTATACCTCTCTAACCTATTTATCGAATCAGCTTTAGACTTGGTCAGTTGCCCGCCTCTTACGCGCTGAGCGCCATCACTTGCAACACGTCGATCGTCCTCGAGCCAAGGCAACATAGAGTTACATAGTTCATCACCTAAATAATGATGTAAGTTATAAATATTTGCTCGCCAATCAAATATACTATTTAGGTCGATAAACACTTCGTGGGTAAATGGTTTGCCACCTACGTGATACTTTTTTTGACGGCTGCTTAGTTTGTTGTATTCCAGTCGCAATGTCGCAATCCTTTGAAACAACCACAGGCCTATCCTAAAGTTAACATTGGGGTCTAGTAATAACGGTTCATGTTCTAAAAATTGCCAATGCGAAAAGTCGTGTTTATTTTGCTTAGTTTCAAGAAGCTCTGTCATCCGTGTTATGGTCGAATCTATGTACTTATTTACACGCTCTTCATAAAGTTTATCTTCAGTATTTTGCGTGTTATCAAAAACCTCATCGTGCCTAATATCAATCGCTTCAGAGTCATCGTCCTCGCGCTGATTTTTTCCACCCAAGATTACAGTGTCTTCTCTAGTTTCTGTTTCAGAATGCCCATCTACGTTCTGGTCAGAGACATTAGTTTGTTGTTCACGCAACACGTTTTTAGCAATTGCCATTGCTTGTTTGTAGGCAACATGAAGATTTTGGAATTGTTGAGGATTTTCATCTGGTTTATTACTCCTAAGTAATAACGCATACGCTGATTTAATCTTCTTTATATCAGTGCTTTGCTCGATCTGCAGTACATCCCAACATTGCATTAAAAAATACTCCTATCTTCCACATCGTCCATTGTCTTTTTTATTTCTGCTATTGCTCTTTCAATCTCTGCAGCTTTTTGCCTTTCTACGATCGCTTCAAACCGATTCACATACTCCCCAAAATCGGCTCGCATTTGACCGTTCAACTGTTGATAGATGCGCTCAGCTCTTGCCATTATTTGCCTGACTTGCTCGCTCTCGCGTGGGTGAAATTTTAATTTTTCTAGTTTAGCCTTTGCAGATTCCAATTGTTGTTCGTTCAGCATCCCAGGAGCATTTTGAATGGTCTTTGAAAACACTTTGCCTGATTTAATAACTGTCACGTCTACATCCAATAAGCCATTCATATCGTAGCTATAGCGTATAGTAACCCCTTCAACACCAGCTTTTGCTTTCGGAATATTGACATCAAGATTGCCCAGAAAAACGTTATTTTTAACAAGTCGGTGCTCACCTTGAAAAATCTTTATAGATAATTGAGTCTGGTTATCTGCTACCGTGTATACGCTGCGCTCGATACTGACAGGGACAACTGTATTGCGTTCTATAATTGGTAGAAAATAGCCCGGTACACCATCTTCGTTAACAACCTCTGTACCAAGTGTAAATGGGCAAACATCGGTAAGGATAATGTCGTCTAGTGCTGCGTTTTTTTCGACTAAACCCGCTTGGATACCTGCGCCCATTGACACTACCAAATCAGGATTTAAATTGCACAATGGTAACTTTCCGAATAGCTGGGCTACTAGTTGTCTAAAAGCATATAAGCGTGTGGAGCCGCCAACTAAAATAACGCTTTCAATCTCGTTAGGATAAATATTAGAGTCGTTCATCGCTTGCGATATAGGCTTCTTTACTCTGAGCAGAAAAGGAGTAATTATTTTAAGAAACCATTCGTAACTAAGCGTAATTTTCTTTTGTTGTTGGCCAAAACTAAATGCTAAATGTTCAACAGTGTCAGGTTTTATTGAACACTTAAGCATCTCCAGTTTATCCGTGAGTATTGCCAAGTCTTTGGGAGCCAATTCAGCTTGTTTTATACCTGAATCCTTACAAACCTGAACCAACATCGCATCAACAATGTCTTCACCACCGAGGTAATTATCGCCAGCACTAGCATGAACTTCCATTACGCCATTGAAGTATTCCAAAATAGACACATCAAATGTACCACCACCTAAATCTAAAATTATGAATGTGCCTTGTTGCTTGTCATTGAGACCATATGCC
>CAZXTD010000186.1:0-7684 GCA_964643575.1 uncultured Glaciecola sp.
AAGAGCTTTCTTGATACATCATTGCCATGGGCACATGAATAGGAACGCCCCACTTTTCACGCATATCGGCAGCGGCGTCGTACCAATCATCTTTTTCTTCAAAAATATGGCACAAATTCTCGCGTTTAGTGGGCTGCGTAGTGGTGCAAGCACCCAACAAAACACTAAAAACGAAGCAAGCTAAAATAATTTTGAATTTTTTTAACAACATATTGAACTAATCCTAAACATAAGGCTCTTATTAATGTGTGTTAAATATGTTTCCCTAAGTGTGTA
This sequence comes from uncultured Glaciecola sp., assembly GCA_964643575.1. Lineage (GTDB taxonomy): Bacteria > Pseudomonadota > Gammaproteobacteria > Enterobacterales > Alteromonadaceae > Glaciecola. The sequence goes on from CAZXTD010000186.1 coordinate 277, forward strand.
TTGCCTGATGCTGATTGCATCAGGCTTTTTTTTGTCTCAAATCTACCTAGCTCAATCTAAATAGCTCAATCTAAATAGCTAAAGTACGAGTCGACAAACTCACTAAAGTTTTGCGTGTCAGCGTTTTCTATATCAAGCTGTTTGTGTCTAGACTCTTCTGCTCGTTTCATAAACTCTGCATCAGACACTTCTCTATACGCTAACTCAGCCATATGGGCTTTGTACTCTTTAGCCAGCTCTAAGCCAAGGCTACTATTGTCTATTTGATTGTCCAGTAAAGTACGTAACCATTTGCCTGAGGGCGTTAGTTCAGGGTCGGTAAATTTTTCAGCTTGTGAAGCAACGGCATCGCTAAACAACGTCACTTCGTTTGCTTGGTCGAGCACGGCTGCTACTTTTAGGAGTTTTTCAGTAAGTAAATCTCCCCACCGCGACAGACTTATATTAATGCCGTCTTTATTCAACTTTAACGCTGGGTCGCGGCCCGCGGTAACGGTTTTGTTGATATTGTTTTGACTAATAGGAAAACACAAATCACCAAACTTGGGTGAGGGTTCGAGTAAGCAATACAACAAAAATACATCTAAGAAATAGAACTGCTCGGCATCGACGCCTACTGGAGAAAATGGATTAACATCGAGTGAGCGCACTTCAAGATAGCTAACACCACGACTTTCTAAAGCGTTAGTAGGCGTCTCTAGGCTATTGGCAACTTGTTTAGGCCTAATTGGCGAATACAATTCGTTTTCAATTTGAATCACTTTATCGTTGAGCTGCTGCCAACCTTGCTCGTCATTGCTAGTAAGGTGTGCGTATTCAGGTGCCCTTTGGTTAATCGCATTGCGCAAGCTTCCCACATAGGTATCTAAATCGTTGTAGCAGATTTTTAAAGAAGATTGCGCCGTACTGGTATAGCCTAAATCGCTCATGCGCAAAGAAGTAGCATAGGGCAAATATAAGGTGCCTTTACCTGTTTTTTTAAAATTGTGGGCTGTCTTTTTATGGGCTATAAACGAGCCGCATAAAGCAGGTGACGCACCAAACAAATAAGGTATCACCCATGCTAAACGTCTAAAGTTACGAATTAGCGCAAAATAGTGGGCAGACTGAGTTTGTTTGTTCCATGTTTCACCATGTAACTCACACCACGCTTGCCAAAACTCGTCGGGCAATGAAAAGTTAAAATGCACGCCAGAAATTACCTGCATCATACTGCCATATCGGTGATGTAAACCTGTGCGGTAGACTTCCTTCATTTTGGCAATATTCGAACTACCATAGCGCGCTATCGGAATGTTTGTCTCTGCATTAATAAAGCATGGCATGCTCATTGGCCACAATAGTTCTTCGCCAATCGACTCGTAAGTGAACTTATGAATATCGACTAGCTGAGCAATGGTTTTATCGACGCTTGCTTCGGGTGGCGTAATGAACTCGAGCAAAGATTCAGAGAAGTCTGTGGTAATCCAATCATTACTTAAGGCAGAACCTAATGCCTTTGGGTGTGATGTTGTGGCAATACCGCCGTTGGGCTTAACTCTGAGTGTTTCACGCTCGACACCATGTTTAATATTAGGTAGCGCTGATAAAAAAGCAGGCTGGGTCATTGCCGACAGCCTGTTCTCAAATGTTATTTCAGGGTTGGTCAAATTTGTATTCTCTTAGTCTTGTTATGCACTGAGTCTCGCCCTCTCTAGCGGGCAAGGCTCAGTAGATTTGTCTTCATAAAAATAATATGAAGATGAGTGTCATACTATTAACGTCTTTTATATCAATGTTCTATCTTGGTACTTCTAAGATCTCGATTTCTCTACCAAGCGGCTTTAAAGACTCTGTTAAAGTAGCAGCGTCCCCAACAACAATAATATGCATTTTATCTGTATCTAACCACTTCGAAGCCAAGCCGTTAAGTTCTTCAGTGGTGATGCTATTGATTATTTCAAGTTGTTTAACAGGGTAGTCTTTTTCAAGATTAAGTGAAAGTAAACGCACTAGAAAGCCTGCTTTTTGACGAGGCGTTTCATATTCACGCGCATCAGACTGTGTATAAGCGCTTTGCAAAAACGTAAGTTCCTCTGCCGTCATGCCGGTTTCTTGATAACGGTCAATTTCGAACAAAAACTCTTCAATGCTCTCTTTTGTGAATTGAGCAGTGACATCAGCAGACGCTCTAAAGCTACCCGTTTGCTTACCACCGTTAAAGCGGCTACGAGCACCGTAAGAATAGCCTTTATCTTCTCGTAAGTTGAGATTTATCCGACTGTTAAACATGCCCCCCAAAGTAAAGTTGGCAAGCGATAACTTAAATTGTTCGCCGTAGGCATCAAACGTTGGCGCATGACGCACAATATTAATGACCGACTGCACACCGCCTGGGTTATCAACTATGAAGATTTTACCTTTTTCGATAGTGGTATCGATATCAAAGGTAGGTAGTTCATAATCTTTAGATTCCCAGTCGGTTAAAAATTGCGTTAGCGTAACTGTTTCTTTTTTATCCATATCACCCACGGCAACGAGTGTCGCATGGTTAGGCCTAAAGTAACTATCATAAAAGGCTTTTACATCTTCAAGCGTAATCGCTTGAACACTTGCTAGTGTACCTGAGTCGGGCAAGCCAAGGCGGCTGTCAGTGCCGTACATTAAGCTGTCGCGGGCGCGAGACATTAGCACAGATGGGTTTTTAAGGCTTTGTTGCATGCCTTGTAAGCTTCGTTGTTTAACAAGATCAAAATCAGCTTGCGAAAACGCAGGGTTAAACATCATCTCTTTTGCTAAGGCTACCGTGGCATCTGCATTTTTAGTCAAAGTATCAATATAAACGTTAATGTAGCGCCCGTTTGCGCTAAATGAGATTGAACTTCCCAGTAAGCTTAGTTGATTAGCCACTTCTTCTGTCGATAAATTCTTTGTGCTTTCATTCATTAATGCAGCGGTCATTGCAGCAACACCCGGTTTTGCTACATCATCTAATAGTACGCCACCCTCTAAACTTATAGATAGCGACAATGTAGGAGTCTCGCTTGTTTCAACGCCTAACACACGAATACCGTTTTCAAATGAATGTTCCCAAAAATCAGGAACAGATACCGCTTTATTGGCTTTAGCGCTAGGCTTAACACTACGGTCAAATGTGTCTTGAATAACAGGCGTTTCAACTTGCGCCATACTCGCGTCGCTAAGCGGAATAACGCGTTCTTCAAGCGTAAAGTTATTTTCGGCCACGGCTAAATCAGCTTTACCCTGTGGTACAACACTCAACACAACAGCATGTTTACTTTTAATATATTTATTGTAAACGCGCATTACATCGTCTTTGGTAACCGTGTTATAACGTTCTATATCTGCTGCAACTGTGTCGGGGGTGCCTTTAAAAGTTTGATTAGAAGCCATTAGGTTAACTTTACCTTGAACGCTTTGTAAGCTGTAAACCGTGTTGGTTTCGATACTGCTTTTTACGCGCTGTAAGTCGTCATCTTGTACGCCGCGTGTTTCAAACTCAGTTAATGAGTTTTGAATAATTTCATTTAAGCTTTTAAGGTCACTTACATTTTGAGGGTTGGCTAACGACAAAAGCGTAAACTCACAGGCTAATTCGCGACATGGGTGACTAGCAAATGCTTGCACAGCCAAACCGTTTTTCACCATATTTTTATATAATAAAGACGTTTTGCCTTGCCCGAGTATATTAGCAAGCACATCAAGAGCAGGTTCATCGGGGTGTCCGAGATAAACCGTTGGATAGGTAACTTGAAGGAGTGGCAAATGAATTTTATCTTCAAGTGTTACGTAACGGGTCTCTTCAAGCACAGCAGGTTGTTTAGGAGCATCTTCAACCTCTGGGCCACGCGGTATGGGTCCAAAATACTTTTCTATCCACTCTTTAGTTTGTGCAATATCAACGTCGCCACCAATGGTTAACACAGCGTTATTGGGGCCGTACCATCGCTGGAAAAACGCTTTCAAATCAGCTAAATCAACACGATCTAAATCTTCAACATAGCCAATAGTTGACCATGAATAGGGATGCCCTTTAGGGTACAGCGCCTCAGCGGTTCTTTCGAAACGTAATCCGTAGGGTTGATTATCAACACGTTGTCCTCGTTCATTTTTAACGGTTTCGCGCTGCACTTCAAACTTTTCTTGCGTAACGGCTGGCAGTAAAAAGCCCATGCGATCGGCTTCTAACCATAATATTTTTTCGAGTTGATTGGCCGGTACGGTTTGAAAATAGTTTGTTCTGTCGGTATTGGTAGTGCCATTAAGGTTGCCGCCAGCCTCTGTCACCATTTTAAAGTGTTCTTCGTCAGCCACATGCTCTGAGCCTTGAAACATCATATGCTCAAAAAAGTGAGCAAAGCCAGACCGTCCATACTCTTCTCGTGCTGAGCCAACATGATAAGTGACATTAACATTTACCAAAGGGTCTGAATCGTCAGGGTGAATAACAACAGTTAAACCGTTCTCTAGCTCATATTTGTGGTATTTGATGACATCGCCTTCAAGCGCTATTTCTTGAGATGCACTTTTTTGTGTATTCGAAGGGTCTGAGCATGCCGAAATAAACAACCCACTTAACAGCAGGATAGGAATCGTTTTTATAAACTTCATCGTTGATTTACTACCTTAATTATTCTAAGTAATTTTACTTAATTGACTATTTTCTTAATGTTCTTTTATTTTATTCCGATATGATGGATAAAAATGAGTGGTTTGTAAAAGCTTAATTGAGAGATTGCACAGTGTAGTGTAGTTTATTTTAGTCGCGGCGTAAAAAGCATGCGGCTACTAGCCTAAAAAATAATTTTTGCGAAAGAATAATTGGAGAAAATAGTGTCAGAAACACACGCCCTTGTCGATGTCGAGTTTGCCATTACCCAACTCGGAGGCAACTCTGACTTACTAAAAAGGATGCTCGGTAAATTTTCGGCAGAATTCGACAGTGTCCCAAAAGAAGTGAAACGTTTACTTGAGGTTGGTGAAATAAAAGAAGCCAAGATGAAAGTCCATACGACTAAGGGGCTCTCTGGCAATTTAGGAATGACCGCATTATACGAGTGCAGTAAAACGCTTGACAAAAAGCTTCGCGATAATGACGTAGACTATGATCTTGTTGAATCCTTTAGTGTTATTATGACGAAAACTTGTGAATTCATTGATACCATTGATTTGGCTGAAAAAGAGAAGACTCCTTTTATTGAGTCTGAATCCACTAACAGTGAAAATGTAAATGAATTGAAAGACTTATTTTTAAAGCGCCTGCAAGGACATGAGTTTATTGATGATGAAGCTTTGCATGAATATGTTGATCAACTTCCTCTTAGTGACACACGCAAGCACGAGCTAGTATCCTTGGTTGAAGAGCTGCAATACGAAAAAGCCATTGCTCTGATTAAATCGATTTAATCCCACCTTATGGCGACAATAAAAATCGTATTTGAACACAAAGACTTTATTGTTGTTAATAAACCCGATGACGTCCCTATGCATGATCCCGTTGAAGGGATTTGCCAACGGTTAAAACGCCAGTGTGAGGGACAAAACTTCTTTTTAGTGCATCGTCTAGATACTCCCACTAGCGGATGCCTGTTGCTGGCTAAAAATCCGACTGCAGCCGCGGCACTGTCGGGCCTGTTTGAACACCGAAAAATTCAAAAGCGTTACCTTGCATTGACTGATAAAAAACCCAAAAAAAAGCAAGGGAGAATTTCAGGCGATATGCAAAAAAGCCGTCAGGGAAGTTACAAATTAACAACGAGTATGACAAACCCTGCCGTGACTTTCTTCAAGTCAGAATCTACACAGCTTGCTAACCTGAATAAGTCTATTCGTTTATTTTATCTAAAACCCATCAGCGGTAAAACCCATCAGCTTAGGGTTGCATTGCAGTCTCTTGGCAGCAGTATCTTAGGTGATACTCGCTACAAAGGTACGCCTGCCGATCGTATGTATTTGCATGCCTACTCACTCAGTTTTGACTATAAAGGACAATCGCTTACAGTGACATGTTGGCCGCAATCTGGGGAGTTTTTTGAGCAACTTGATTTCAGTACATTAAGAAATGATGACCAATTAGCGTGGCCGCAGTATACTTCGCCAAACAAAACTCGTCACTGAGCACAACAGCATATCAATCAAGGAATGTAATATGACACTAGCGGTAGTGGGGCAAGGCGCGATTGCTAGTCTCTTTTGCTACTATTTACGCAGTCACAACCCAATTGTATTAACAAGGGACGGCATGGGTAAACGTGTATCGCTAAATCTGCTGACTCAGGAACGCGTGACCCTCGACAACAAAATTAGCAGCGTCAAACAGCCATCGATAACAAACTTAGACTGCATATTTATATGCGTAAAAAGCTACCACATAGAATCTCTCATAGTAGATATTTCTCAATGGCTTGAGCCAACAACAACACTCGTACTAATACAAAACGGTATGGGGGGAGCGGCGCTATTGCAAAAGGCTTTTGCGACCAATGAGTTATTAGTAGGCACCACTACCGATGCAGTTTATCAGCAAAAACCGAGCGAATATATTGTGACTGCAGAAGGTCGACTTGATATTGGGCGGTATAAGCCACAAGCGGATAAAGCGCATCTTGGATTGAAAACGACCGACTTAGCGATTTTGAACTGCCATCCTCAGCTTAAAGTGCACGAAAATATTCAAATTCCATTGCTACAAAAATTAGCAGTCAATGCTGTGATAAACCCGTTAACAGCAGTTTTGGATATTACAAATGGTGATTTGCGGCGGTATCCCGAACGCGTAAAAAGCTTAAAATCTGAAATTAATTGCGTTTATCGAGCGATGACGAACGATACACCCTTACAACATGCCCCAGAGCTACAAGCTAATCAAATCAATTGCTTAATCGATAAGGTGATTGAATATACTGAGAATAACTTTTCTTCAATGCATCAGGATATAAAAAATAAACGCCAAACAGAGATTGATTCAGTACTGGGCTACTTGATGACTCAAGCTGCTAAGTTTTCGGTATCAGTACCCAATATAGATAAGCTGTATGCTGAAGCGCGGACTAAATCAGGACGATAGGCCCGACAATTTACAGTAGAAAAGTTATAGCAAAGAGCATAGTGTTAAGCATACTCTTTGCTCATCAAAACCCGTGTTAGTCTTGTGACAAGGGCCGCATATGCGGGAACAAAATCACGTCTTTTATGGTGTTGCAGTCTGCAAATAACATAACCAAGCGGTCGATTCCGATACCTTCACCCGCCGTTGGCGCCATGCCATACTCTAGCGCTGTGATGTAATCATCATCAAAATGCATGGCTTCGTCATCGCCTGCGTCTTTTTCTGCCACTTGCTTTAAAAATCGTTCGGCTTGGTCTTGAGAATCGTTTAACTCAGAGAAACCATTTGCCAACTCACGAC
>CAZXTD010000187.1:0-7682 GCA_964643575.1 uncultured Glaciecola sp.
CCGTGAGCGTATTCGTCAAATCGAAGCTAAAGCGCTTCGTAAACTTCGTCACCCAAGCCGGTCTGAGCAACTTAAGAGTTTCTTAGACGAGTAGTCAAACCAAGACACAAAAAAGCCAGAACGAAATTCTGGCTTTTTTTATGCCTTGTTTTATGTTGTTGCCATTTTAATGATTTATTTTATCTACTTCGTTTGGGCTGTACAAAAATTGCTTGGTTTTAGCTTTTTCGAATTTAAATCACAATAAATACATAAAGTTACAAATTGATACATTTACTTTATCCAAAAACGTTTATGATGTCTCGCAGTTGGATATAGCAAGCATGCTATGCCTCATCCGAAACAATCAAGTCATTAAAAGGAATTAATATGCGTACCAAACGTTCTACACCTTCGTTATTCTCCTTATCTTCTATTGCACTCACCATACTTGCAACAACAAGCTATTCTGCAATCAGTGTTGCTGCACCCAAAAAAGGCGATATTTCAGTGCACTTTTCGGCGCTAACTAATGCATATAGTTACAGTCAAGACGATGCTCGTGATGCCTTGTCTCAAGATTCACTAAGTCTGGTGTCGGATGATAATTTTGTTGGTGACGATACCGATTACTTAAACCTTAGTGGTGGTTTAGGTTACTATATTAGCGACGACTTACACCTAGGACTCTATTACACCAGCGACATTGAGCTCAATATATTCAGAGGGGCATCAATACCTTTTTTCACTAATGATCAATCGCTGTCTATATACTCTGCAATTGGCGAGCTTGATATGTTGTCACTCGACGCTAAATATAAAGTTGCTGAGTTGGGTTCTTCATTCGATATATTTGTGAAAGGTGGACTCGTCCTCAACCGTTTAAGCTATGAGGTGTTTCCGCGCGACCCTGACTTGACCTCAGTAGAAACCGGCTCAACTAATGAGCTTGGTGCAAAATTAGGCGTGGGCGCAAACTGGCATTTAAGCGAGAGTTTTTCTTTAGAGTTTGGTTATAGCCATTCTACGTTTATGGCCGTTAACAGAACCTACATGGCAATTGAATATCGATTTTAGTTTAAAGGTGTGATTGCAGGCGGAGAAAACATTTAGCTCATGCTTGCTCAATACCAGCACGGGTGTCTTTTTAAGCACTGCTGTCTTAAATGGCTCTTACAGTAGGGTCTAGTACTGCTTCTATCAATGCATCTCTGGTGAATGGTTTTGCGATGTGCTGAGCAATACCCAGTTTTGCACAGCGTTCACTTGTTTCTTCAAAGGCATCAGCCGACACAGCAATAATACGACTTCGTTTTAATACCGACTGTAAAGCGTTTATTTCGACAGCTGCATCATAACCGTTTTTAACAGGCATATTTAAATCCATTAGCACAACATCGTATCCGCCTTTTTGTACAACCATTTCAACCGCTATTTTCCCGTTTTCAGCCATGTCTATAATTGATACTTCATTCTGTATCATACTTTTAGCAATTTCGCGATTAATTTCGTTGTCGTCAACAATGAGTACTGAAGTCGGTTTAACACGGACGTCATCTGCGGATCTTTTTACGGGTTGCGCCGACTCATTCGGAACAGGACCTGATGATTTAATCATGGAAATACGTACTTTAGTCCCTTCATCTAGCTCAGACTCAATTTTCAAAGGGTGTGATAAATTAGCACAAAGCTTCTCGACTATCTCAAGGCCTAGACCCGTCCCTTGGATACGCATATCATGCTCCGATTGCGCTTCTTGGTAATATGCACGCATGGCTGAATCTACATTATCGATACCCACTCCTGTATCTGTTATGACAATATCAAGGTTATCGTTAGTTTGTTCAAAGGTGACAGTAACGCCTCCTTTATGTGTAAATTTAATCGCATTGCTCACAATGTTTGATAATATCTGAGTGAGTCTAACTTGGTCTGAGCGCACAATTACTGAATTTAGTGCCAAATCAGGAATCTTTAAATACAGTGATTTCGCTTGCGCTTGGGGCCGATATAACTCATCAACAAACCGCAGAATACTCGCAAGCGATACATCTTCAATGCTGACAAAAAATTTACCTTCTTCAATTTTCGAGATAGTAAGCAAATCATCGAGTAAATGCTGAAGTTGCTTACCACAATCTAGTACAGTTTGTATTTTAGACATGACACTTGGTTGCAGTTTAGACTGCTGGAGACTCTCCGTTAAGCCTAAAATACCATGCAAAGGTGTTCGTATTTCGTGTGACATCCGCGCAAAAAAACGCTCTCGGTTTCGCATTAGGTTTTGGGTTTCAATTTCTGCGTTTTTGAGTGAGGTAATGTTATTGTGTGCACCCAACATCCGAATCGCATTGCCATTTTTATCGCGTGTCGCTTTGCCGCAGCATCGCACCCACACGGTAGAACCGTCAACATGTTTAAATCTTACAATCTGCTCATAAACAACTGATTTGTCAGCATAGTGTTGCTCAAGATTTTTCATAATGTTAGGTAAATCTTCTGGAAATACAACATCAATAAACTCTTCTGGAGTATGCTTCCTTGTGGCGGGGTCAATACCTAGACAGTCCCAGTACTCTGGGCTAATCCAAAGGTTATCAGGCTTTTCAAGGTCCCAGTACCATACACCATCTAAAGAAGCGCTTTGTACAAAATTCCAAGTATCTTTTTCTGCTGCAAAAAGGTCTGATAATTCTGCTTCTAAATAATGCTTATGATTGTTCATAACGAGACAAATGCTCCAAAATTAGATATCGGTATTAAATAGATGGGATCGCCCTATGTTACCCAATCACTGCAAGCTTCTGCAAACGAATGATGCTTACTCGAATTATCAATCCAATGAAACTTCGTAGACCTGTTGAAACAATGGATTAACCTCAGGGCGCCATTGCCCTCCTTTGACCTCAAGGTTCTCTACGTTAAGCCTCTTTAAGGTATCTAAATCGTAGTAAAACCCGAAGTACTGATAGGCGAGGTAAATATCCTCGTATTGCCCAACTTGACCATAGTAAGGAATGTTTTTATCCATTAGCGGGTTAATGCGAGAATATAACTCGTTTTCTAAAAAGATGATGTATTGAAGACGCTGCTGCGGTCCAAAAAACTCACACTGGCCTGCGTTGTTTAATACCTCATCTTTTTCGCATCGAGAAGCGCCACGTGCGCGGGCAGCGGCAACCGCTTGCCTAACATCATTAGTGGATATAATTGCCTCATAACCTTCACGACCGAATACTGTGCCAGGCATTGCGTCATCGCGATACGCTGCCTCCATCAAGCTACCAAAATTTGCTTGCTTCGGTCCACCGTGAAAAATAACCAGACTATTGGGGTTGAGAATTTTACGCTCCCCAGCTAAAAACACATAATTGGCGCAAGAAGAAATACAAAAATCGAGCACTTCTACCGTCATTCTTCGCTTGTTAATAAAATCCCCAAGCATCATACCAGCATGCAAATCACCACCACCGCTGCGGATCATTAAACGATCTCCGGGCTGATAAAGTGCTATCGCTTTTTCGACGCGGTCTTGGTCAATACTGCCAATATAACGAATTACGCCGTCGTCACTTCGTGACACACCGCTGGTGTCACCTTCAAAGAACTTTGAGAAGCCATATGTCATCAGCGTCATTAAAGCGATGAAAAAAACAAAAAATTTAAATGTTGAACCCAAAGCCGACTATCTACTATTTACTGCACTAGATATAGCGCATGTTTAATTGAATATAACCTTAATACGAAACTAACCATTAAGGCGACCAAAATCACATAAAACGTCGCTCACGCGCTGTCAGCCACTCTCCTACGAAGTAAACGTCATTACCGCGGAGGCAACGTCATTCGGTCGAATGACGGGTCTATTACTGCTGCGGATAGCGTTATGTCTTAGTAAGCTTCACTGTGTTCTTGTTAGATATTCGGCAACTTGCTTAAAGCGAGGGTCGTCAGGGTTAGACTCCATCGTGCTGCCCAATATTTTACCCTCAGCAGAAATAAACACCGTAGTAGGTGTGCCGGCTACTTCAAAGTCTTCAATGGCAACTTCATCGCCCTCAACCAAGGTTAAAAAATTAATGCCGCGCTTTTTAAGCTCAGTTTGAGGTAAGGCGCCAATGGGTTCATTTACACTTATACCCAATACGACTAGGCCTTTATCTTCATATTCAGCTCGGATTTTTTCGAGGCCTGGGTGAAGCTTTTTGCAATAAGGGCACCATGTTCCCCAAAAATGCAGCATGATTGGCTTACCCTTAAAGTCGGTAAAGCTCATTTGTTTACCATCTTCGGTAGGAAGGGTCCAATCGGGTGCGTCTATAAGTTTACTTTCTTGCGTCTGACTGTTTTCTTGGCTCTGGGATGTTGCCTGGCTCTGGGATGTTGCCTGGCTCTGGGCAGTTGCATTTGTAGCATATGTAAATATGTTCACAATTACTACGCCCGTCAATGCTAAGGATTTTAAGAATTTCATATTGCTGCCTCTATACACGCTTAATGTAATTTTATGGTTTACTTGAGGTATAGGACAGGCGTACTCGAGTTAATATTTCATTTGCTTACTAGCATCCACCGAGCAACTTAAATGCAAAGGAGCCGAGGTTTAAACCTCAGCTCCTTTTTCATAAGGGACTTCTTTAGTGAGTTTTTCTAACTTTTTAGTACGCTTAAGCGGTGAACCTGTGTTGCGAGCAAGGTACGAATACGCAGTAGGCACAATAAACAATGTCATAAACACACTGAATAAAACACCTGCAAATATTACCATGCCAATAACTGCTCGAGACTCTGCACCGGGGCCAGTTGCCAAAACCAGTGGTAGAGCACTAAATAGTGTCGTAAAGCCGGTCATGACAATAGGACGCAAGCGCAGCATAGATGCGCGCTTTACCGCCTCTTCAAACTCTGTACCAGCATCACGAAGCTGATTAGCAAACTCCACTATTAAAATCCCGTTTTTAGCCGCCAAACCAATCAGCATGACTAAGCCTATTTGGCTGTAAATGTTAATTGAGAAACCCGCGAGATACAGACCAACATAAGCGCCTACCAGAGCTAGAGGCACTGTTAGCATAATCACAAACGGATGCACCCAGCTCTCAAACTGTGCGGCCAACACTAAATAAGTAACGGCAAGCGCAAGCAAGAATATAAACAAGAAAGACGACCCCGACTCTTGATAAAGCTGCGACTCACCTTTGTAATCGATTGATACTTCACTTGGCAACTCAGTTGCGACAATATTTTCTAAAAATGTTAGCGCTTGCCCAATCGTATAGCCATCAGCTAAGTTAGCGGTGATGGTAACCGCGCGCATGCGGTTATATCGATTAAGGGTATTAGACGTTGCCCTTTCAGACACATTCAATAAGTTATCAAGGGGTATTAGTGCTTGTGTACGATCGCTACGCACATAAATGTTGTCGATGCTATTTGGACTACGGTAGTCTTGTTCGTTCCCCTCCATCACCACATCGTATTCTTGCCCCCGGTCTAGGTAGGTCGACACTCGACGCTGTCCTAACATGGTTTCAAGTGTGCGCCCAATTTCAGAGATAGAAACTCCCAAGTCTGCTGCGCGATCGCGGTCAATGTTAACCAACAACTGCGGTGAAGTTTCTTTGTAATCAGAATCGATACGCAGTAGGTTTGGATTTTCACTCGCTTTTTCAATCACAATGTCGCGCCACTGAACGAGCTCTTCATAAGTATTACCTTGCAGTACAAACTGCACTGGGCGGCCTAGACCCCTACCGCCGATTGCTGAGCGCATGATTGAAAACGCACGAATATCTGGCAATTTCGCAAGTTTGCCGTTAACTTCGTTCATCAAATCAAATGTAGAGCGCTCGCGCGTTTCCCAGTCGCCCATACCAATAATGGCAATACCAGCCGTGCCACCAAAACCTGGCGTTCGCACTAAAACACGAATCACCTCACCTGTATCACGATAAGGCAATAGTAACTCTTCAATTTGTTTGAGGTTGCGTGCGTTACTTTCGTAACTCGCTCCCTCTTGAGCTTGCATCAAAATAAAGAAGGCACCACGGTCTTCTCGAGGCACAAACTCTTCCGGAATTTTGCCCTGCATCTGAATAATAATCGCAATGCTCGCCACTACAATCAGCAACATTAAAAATGGCTGTTTCATAGTAGTCCCCAAGCTGTTGTAGTACCGCTGTTCAAGGCTTTTGAAACCTTTATCTATAAACACGCCAAAACCTGATGTACGCTCTCGTTTTTTCAATATTTTTGAAGCTAACATGGGGGATAGTGTCAGTGCAGTAAAACTAGAAAACGCAACGGCAGCCGCAATCGCAATTGCAAATTCAGTAAACAGTCGGCCAATGTTTCCTTCTAAAAACACCAACGGTATAAACACCGAAATTAACACCAAGGTAGTGGCAATAACCGCAAAGCCAACTTCGCGTGCGCCGCGATATGCAGCCAATATAGGCGCCTCACCCATTTCAATACGCCGATAAATATTTTCAAGGACCACAATGGCGTCGTCAACCACGAGACCAATGGCGAGCACTAGCGCCAGAAGGGTTAGTAAGTTGATAGAAAAACCCATCGCGTACATTACAGTAAACGCAGCCACCAGCGAAACCGGTACGGTAATTGCCGGTATAAGCGTTGCACGTATGTTGCCTAAAAAGAGGTATATCACAACGATTACCATAATCATGGCAATGCCCAACGTGTTATACACTTCACTAATTGACTCTTCTATAAACACCGATGAGTCATAGCTTGGCACAATAAAGATATTATCAGGCAGCGTTTTTTCAATCCGTTTTATTGCTTCGTGGGCAGCTCTGGATACTTCAAGCGTATTAGCTTTAGACTGCTTCACAATGCCCAAACCAATCATATTAACGCCGTCGCCTCTAAAGTCAGTTTCGTCGTCTTCAGCAGCAAGTTCGACAAGAGCGACGTCAGACAGCTTAACCAAATAACCATCGGCACCAGCGGCAACCGTGAGGTCCGAAAAATCATCAGGTGACAAAAAGCTGCGGGCAACGCGCACGTCAAAGTCTCTCTCTTGAGATTCAACCCGCCCTGCTGGCAACTCAACGTTTTCTGAGCGAATAACGCGCTCAATATCGCTCACTGTAATGCCTCTGGCTGCCATAGCATTACGGTCGAGCCAAACCTTCATGGCGTAGGTTCTGCCGCCGCCTAAATTAACGCGTGCTACTCCATCAGCTATCGATAAACGGTCAACCAAAAAACGATCTGCATAGTCAGTAAGTTCCATCACGTTTAAACTGTCGCTGCGCAGGTTGTACCACAATATGACGTCTTCGTCGGAGTTAGACTTGGCCACCTCTGGCGGAAATGCTTGATCGGGCAAGTTATTCAGCGCACGGGAAATACGTTCACGCACGTCATTAGAAGCAGCGTCGATATCACGACTTAAATTAAACTCAATAGTTATACTCGAACGCCCATTTCGGCTTGAAGAAGAAATATTTTTTATTCCTTCAATACCGCTAATTCTATCTTCTAGCAGCTGCGTAATGCGAGTTTCTACGATTTCTGCTGATGCGCCAGGATAGCTGGTATTAACAGACACTATTGGAGGGTCGATATCAGGGTATTCACGCAATGACAAAAAGCTGATAGCGACAATGCCAAAAACGAGCAACAATAAATTGACGACGCTGGCAAAAACCGGACGTTTAACCGAGAGGTCA
>CAZXTD010000188.1:0-1381 GCA_964643575.1 uncultured Glaciecola sp.
AACCAAACGAATAGGTCTTCAGTAGTGGAGTGCATAGAGCCGCTAGCGATAAACAATGCAAAATTGATGTTATTACCGATGCACAAATTACCTGAGACAGGTGGGCAGAATGAATATTGCCCTTTTACTTGTTTATAGGCGTTTGCGAGTTCTTTAATGGGTTGGCCTGGTCTAAATACATCGGTATTTTTCATATTCAATGGATGAAGAATAGTTTCATTTAATACTGTTCCGAAAGGTTTTCCAGTGACTTCTTCGATTATAGCCCCCAAAATGTAGTAGTTTGCACTAGAGTAAAGGCGTGTTGAATCAGGTTGGAATGCGAGCGACATCTTAGCAATCATTCTCAAAAATTCGCTTTTAGACAATCGCGAATGTGCATTGACATTTGACCAGTCTGGAATTTCAGACAGTCGCGGTATGCCTGTTCGATGTGTGAGTAAATGTCTTATTGTAATTTGAGATGAATACTCAGAAAGGTACTCTGGTAAATATTCACTGACAGATTTATCTAATGCCAAATGCCCGTCTTCAACCATCTTCATTACAAGTGTTCCCGTAAATGTCTTGGACAATGACGCAATACGAAATTTAGTTGTAGTTGAATTTGAAATATTCCATTCAATGACAGCCAAACCGTAGCCTCGATGATGTATTGCTACATCATTTTTAGTAATTAGCGCGGTTCCTTGAAAATTGTGACGCGCCAATATTTGGTCAATGATTTTGTTGGTTACAACATTGTTTGGGTTTGATTTTACAGTTGCCTTTGCAGTAAAAATAGATAAAACGATAAATAGTATAATTATTAGGTTTATAAGTTTCATGTTTCCCCTCCTCAATATTTGTGGTGACTTTAGAGGGTACGAATTCATAAATCGTCCTCATACACGTTTGAGGTCGTTGTTTTTCTAATATTTATTGCAATCAGCAACAATGAAACTGACAATGGTAAAAATTCAGGCCATTAAAAGAAGAAGGACGTTGTGGCATAACTGTTATGAGCCAAATATTCTTAAATATCAATGCAATCGTTTCCTTTCTTTGCTTGTTGATTGCATTACACCTATTTTGTCAACGTTCGTTATTCCAATTATCGGTCAGATTGCTTGCTGCTTGTTTCTTAACTATAGGAATGCAGGCGTTGTTCCTAATTCTGAATATTTCTAATTACTTTCAGGACATAACAGCAGCGCTTCAACCGACTATGGCGGTATTATTCGGACCTTTGGCATACTTGGTGTTTCGCAGTGCTTTGTATAATAGGGAAAAATTAACGTTTTTCGATTTATCGCACTTGATCCCAGCAGTTGCGATATTTACTTTGATGCTTAGTCAGCAAACTAGGCATTATGCCGATTTTGTTATCTTGTCTTCAATG
>CAZXTD010000188.1:1391-7621 GCA_964643575.1 uncultured Glaciecola sp.
TGTACGCTTTACTGCTTACACAAATGGTTTGGAGAAAAAGACAATATTTAAGAACGATGTCTGCAACAAGCATCAAGCAAATTGGAAACGTGAGAGAGTGGATTTACATCTGGCTGTTTGTTTTTATGGTCTACGCATGGCTCATTCTGGCAAGCGATTTTCTTATCTTTTTTGAACTTGATGAAGGCACAGCGCTAGTCCAATCCTTCGGTTTGGTAATTACTGTTTTGTTTAAACTTCTAATCATCTCTTTATTTGCTTTTTATGCGTTACAGAAGTCTCCTGTGTTTGACTGGCTCTATACGCCCTTTAACACTCCTGCTGAAAAAGCGCTTGAAGATGAAAAAAAGAAGGTATTTCAGAAAATCATCGAATCGTTCGAAGAAGTTGTCGAAGATCCTGCTGTTTATACCCAAGAGGTGCTGTCGTTAAAAGCTATGGCAGACAAGCTGTGCATATCTGCTCGTACTTTCTCAAATGCTATAAACTATCATTATGGCGAGAGCTACGCAAAGAGGATGAATCGGTTGCGCATTCGATTTGCACAGAAGCTATTGTCAACACAACCAGAGCTTTCGATCGTAGTTATTATGTATGAATCTGGATTTCAAACAAAGTCTAGTTTCAATAAAGAATTCAAAGCGATAAATGGGATGTCTCCTTCCGAATTTCGACAGTCTGCCATAACTTTAAACTAGTCATATAATCTTTAGAGTCAACCTATGCTTACGTCAGCAAGCAGGCAACACTTTGCTGTTCAATAAATATACACTTTGCAGCTTAAGCAAAGATTAATAGTCCTTGAATAATTACTGAGACAGATGATTTACGAGAAATGATTTTAAGTCTATTGGCTTCATTATTTCCAGTCGTCTGCATTACCATCGTGGCTAATAGTCATGCCCGTTTGCTCATCATAAAAGTCGTAAAGCTCATCTGGCATTGGGTTTTGTTTTACGTCTAAAAAGCGTAATTTATCTAAGCCTGTTATCTGTAGATCTTCTAATTGATTATCCCAGAGGTAGATTTCTTCTACATTTTTTAATGGGCTAATATCGAGATTGACGAGTTTATTTTGCATTAAACGCATTTTTTTGAGAGACGACACGCCTGTGAAATCAACAGTACTTAAGTCGTTTTTAAATAAGAAAAGCATTTCTAACTTGTCGAGCCCTTTTATATCGATAGATTCAAGCTCGTTTTTGGCGATGTTTAATTGCTGTAAATTGGTCAGTTCGCTAAGCTCAGCACGCTTGATGTTGTTCCCAAACAAAGACAGGTTTTCTAGATTAATTAATTGTTCAATGCCATTGAGGGTTTCAACACCCTTGTTGTGGCACTTTAGTTCGGTAAGCTCATTGGCGGCACTTACACCCGATTTTTCGGTTGCCTTGTCTATGCATTGCTGCAAGGCGCTATCGCTAACCACCTGAGCTGATGCATAGCTTGTAAAAGCCAGTTGGCTTAAACCAACGATTAACAGGAAAAACCTATTAGGTGATTTTGTAGAAATAGTAGTAGCCAAAAAAAATCCTTTACGTTTTAGGTTAGCGTCCGGCATTATTATGCCTCAAGTAGCTTGACTTTACTTAGCAGAGATACACTTATTAATACTCGCAAAAAAATCATAAATATTGTATCTTTTTTGCTCGCTTTACCTACTATATTATTCTTGATTGGGGTACCACTACCTATTCGCGTCAACGCCCCCTTTTTTAATTATGTCTTCGTTAGTATCGCAGCAATTCTTTTTCCAATGGTCACTAAGTACCCACTTAAAGCCGAGTTTTACGCAAATTCCTTCATAATTTGAGTAATTGCATTCATCACTTCTGTGCGGTTCTTTTGCTCTTGTGAGAAAGGATGTGCTTGCGAAAAATCGCCAATGTCGTTATCAAAGTATTGTCCCGAAACCCCATCAAATTTTTCAGAGAGCGCAGCATCAAACAGTATTTGCGCGCCTATACTGAGGTCATTGCCCGACACACCAAAACCCTCTTTTACCATTTTCGATGCCAATAATGAACCTGGGTTAACTGCCACAACGACTTGCGAACCAGCTAAGGTTTTCGCTGCTTCGTGAACCCAAATAGTTAACGCGAGTTTACTTTGTGCATAAGCTTGCATATCGTCGTTTAAGGTTGCCGAACCTAAAAGCGCATCAGTATTTACAGGTGCCTGAGCGGCGGACGATAAATTCACGATGCGCCCATCATTTGCAAGTATAGGCAATAGCCCTTGAGCAATAATAGCAGGCGCAATTGTGTTAACGACAAATCTTGCGTCTAAGCCTTCTGCGGTAATCGGAGAAGGCATTTTCAATACACCCGCATTATTAATGATGACATCAAGTGACTTATGTTTTGCCAGTACACTATGAGTTAACGACTTGATATCCCCAAAGTTTGATAAATCAGCTAGGTAACTCTCCAATACAATATTCGTATTTGATGACTGAATAGAATCTACAGTACGTTGCAGTTTTTCTGCGTTTCTGCCGTGTAAAAGCAGGCTATGTCCTTGTTCTGCCAACAGCTTTGCTGTTTCTAGACCAATGCCATCGGTCGCGCCTGTTATCAGTACTTTTTTCATTTATGTCACCTAATGTTTATCTACTTGATGGTGTTGTCGTCACTGTTGTTTAGCTAAACGCTTACCACTACTTTACCTATTGCTTTACCGCTCTCCAAGCGGGCATGAGCTTGGGCAACTTGTTCAAGCGAAAAAGACTGCTCGTCTAGTACGGGTATCAAGTGTTTGGCGTCAACAATTTTAGCTAATTCTTCTAATATTAGTCCGTGTTGCTTTCGACCGATATTATGAAGCATTGGAATTAGCATAAATACCACATGCAAAGACAAGCCTTTGAAATGCGCGGTTGATAAGTCAATATCAACGAGTGAAACGGTCGACGCGATGTTTGCGTTGAGCGCTGCTGCCTCAAATGACTGAGTCATATTGGCGCCGCCAACAGAGTCAAATACCAAATCGAATCCTTTTTCATCTGTATATTGCTTAACGTAGTCGCTAACAGACTCGGTTTTATAGTTGATAGATGTTGCGCCTAAACGCTCAATGAGTGCAAGGCTTTCGTCGTTGCCGCCTGTAGAATATATATTAGCGCCAAAATATTTTGCTAGCTGCAAAGCAATATGACCCACGCCACCAGCACCGCCATGTACCAGTACATTTTGGCCTTTAGCTATACCCGCGCGTTGTAAACCCTCGAATGCTGTTATGCCAACAAGTGGCAGCGCCGCGCTTTGTTGCATGCTTAATGATTGAGGCTTAAGTGCAATCAAGTCGCTATCAGCAACAATATATTCTGCCAGCGTACCAGGTAAGTCTGCTAGGCCACCCGCACAGCCGTATACTTCGTCACCAATAGCAAAATTTGTGACACCCTCACCTACTGCTTCAATAACACCTGCGAAGTCCATGCCTAAAATAGCCGGAGCAGCAGGTGAAAGAGGAAGTTCAGGCCCCATTTGCCTGATCATTGTGTCAACAGTATTGATGCTCGTTGCTTTTATATTAACAAGGACATGGCCCGGTTTAAGCTCTGGTTTTGGCACATCGACCAATTCAAAAACATCAACACCACCAAACTCTTTTACTAACATTGCTTTCATTTTCGATTCTCCAGACAGTTTGTTTTGCTTCAATTTATGCGTATAGTCTAAACCTTATTGATTTTATTGATAACCAATACCATTCCATAATCAGTTTATAGATTTTATTTATAATCGATGTAGTGTTTACATCAGCTAAAAGTGTAAAATTTGATTTTAGAGGTTAAAAATGGATACAAACGGTGTCAGATTGTTTGTTGTTACAGCAGATTTACTCAACATTAGTGCCGCGGGAAACAGGTTAGGTTTGAGCCCCGCAGTGGCAAGCGCAAAGCTAGCGAAGCTAGAAACACAGATAGGCGCAGACTTGTTCCACCGCTCTACTCGCAAAGTCACTTTGTCGATTGAAGGAAATGAGTTTTTACCCTTTGCCAGAGAAATTATCGCTCAAGAAGACGCATCACTTGCCGCCTTAGGCCTTAAAAGCGAAAGCGTTGGTGGAACATTGCGATTTGCCTCTTCGAGTACGTTTGCACAACGTTATATCACGCCAATCTTGCCAAGCTTTTTAGAGAAATACCCTGAAATCAATTTAGAGTTAAAACTTTCGGACTCACAAGCCAATTTAATCGAAGGTGGATTTGACCTAGCTTTACGAAATTATGCGGTTGAAGACAGCAGCCTAATAGGCAGAAGGTTGTCAGACGATACGAGAGTATTATGCGCCTCTCCAGATTATCTCAAAAAACATGGCGAAATCCATAATCCAGAAGATTTAGAGAGGCATCAACTTATTGTTTTTATGAGTGCTAAACAGCGCAAGCTCATATCTGAAGATAGACAACGAGAGTTTATGTTTCCACCCAAGCAAGTAAACCCTCGCGTGATTTGCGACGACGGTGCAAGTATGCGAATGGCAGCTGAGTCTGGAGTGGGTGTTTGTATCAGTTCATTATGGAGCATTCACAATGAGTTAGAGGCAGGTTCGCTGGTGCGAGTGCTACCTGACTATCATGTGGACGATAACGCTGCCATTTGGTTGGTGTATCCAAAATCGAATGTGTTAACGCCTAAAGTAAGAGTATTTATTGACTATTTAGTGAAAGAGCTTGGGCACCTAAGTGCTTTGAGTAAATGAAACTAAGCTAAATAAACAACACACTACAACAAGTACAAGCTTTACAAACAGTATTAGACATTCAAAATAAGATTTGGACTGTCCATCTTAAGATTCCATCGCCATTGTCAAACGTTTGAAAAACGCGTTGTAAAAGCTTACTTTATCGATGCGTTTTTCGTCATCTAATCCCATTCTAACAACAACCATATTCCATCGCGGGATGACAAAAAGCATATTGTTGTTGAAGCCCCTAGCATAAAACATGTCTTTTGGCGCATCTGGCATTTGCCATTGCCCCTCGCGGTTCTGCCCATTTACCCACCAGTTGAATCCATAATAACCAACTCCGTCAATACTTTTGCGGTCAGTGTCTGCTGTGGATATTTGCAGGCTAATCTGATTGCGAGTTGCTTGCCTCACCCACGCTTCACTTAATATTTGCCGTGTGTGAGGAGCGCGCTCATTTGCGATGTAAAAAGGATTGCTTCCGCCATTGAGCATGAGCGCTCCGTATTTCGCCAGTGATACCGCTGAGAGCTCAATACCACCAGAGCCATAATTCATATCGAGCCCATTAATAGCAGAGCTTTCATGCCACCATTTCCAATTTTCAATGCCCAATGGCTTCATTAACCGCGTGTCTAAGTAATCAAAGAGTGATTCACCTGCAAGCTTAGTTAACACTGCCCCCAACACAATCATTGCCTCATCCCAATATGCATAAGCACTTCCCGGCGCAAACAATGGAGCAGCTTGCTCAAAAGGTGTTTTTGACCAGTCTTCGCTTGCCTCATTCCAACGATTTTCACCCGCTGCATTGTAACCTGATGTCATGGTTGTCAGATGTTTGAGCGTGACATGAGGATACGTTTCGCAATACTGCGCATCAATACTGCAAATTCTTGTATCTAAGGTAACTTTTCCCTCTTCAATTAATAAGCCTAAAGCTGAACTCACAAAGCTCTTTGTCACCGAATACACGTTATGCACCGTGCGCACATCATCTCCCGCGTAAAGTACTAAGCCATCTTTTATGATAAGGGTTTGCGATATGCCATCGTCACCGGAATTTTGTTCGATGTAGTCTAGCGCATTCAATAGCGCTTGATTATCTATCACTAGATTTGCTGATTGCTTTTCAGACGCAAACGGCCAAGGACCGAGTTTAATCTGCCTTGTCGGTTCTGATGCAACCGCAAATAAGCTGACATGAAAAGCAAACAGAATTGTCAAAAATTTGAGTACACTATGCATTGGTCGTAAATTCATATCAGATAGTCAAGATGATGAAATAATACGAGCATACAATAAATCGCTCATATCATTTAGTTCTGTTAACAATATTATAAAAACAATCGACAACACATGATTTATTCGAAGATGAAGGTTAAGACGATGATAGCACAACATCGCGTTGCTCGGCGGCGCTCCTCGACAGGCCCTGTGGCAGCGGCTTATGAACTCAAGGTGGACGCGGGGGAGGTGCGACGAGATGACGCGCAAGTCGCTCTGGCGGCAAAATTCGATGCCCTGCACGA
>CAZXTD010000189.1:0-7615 GCA_964643575.1 uncultured Glaciecola sp.
CTGCTGAGATAGCAGAATCAAGGGTAGCAAGTGCAGCTGATGCACCTGAAGCTGAAGATACAGACAAAGCGTCGATTGCTAGGCCGGTTGCAGAAAATCCTGTCAAACCGTTGCCTGGCGCACTTAAGCCAACTGAAATAGTTTGGCCGCTGTTTGCACCCACTAGGAAAGTCGCAGAATAACCACCGGTAAGAATGTCTTGCTTGTTAAACTGAGTATCTGTCGATATACGCGTGATTTCAGTTTTAAGTGCAGACACTTCTTTTTGCAGAGCTAAACGATCAGCTTCTGAATTGATCCCGTTTTGCGATTGTACCGCTAACTGGCGAATACGCTGTAAGGCGTTAGTGGTCTCGCCTAGGGCTCCTTCAGCCGTTTGAGTCAGAGAAATAGCATCGTTCGCGTTATTTACTGCTTGATTCAAACCATTGATTTGCGTGGTCATACGGTCGGTTATTTGCAAACCAGCCGCGTCATCTGATGCGCGGTTTATTCTGAAACCAGAAGATAAACGTTCAAAAGACGTATTTAAAGAATTACTTGAATTGAATAACTGACGTTGGGCATTTAAGGCCGATACGTTAGTATTTACGAACATAGACATAAGTCTCTCCTACACTCTCAGTCCAGCACTCGCTGGCAGGCCGGACTTTACTCCGGTGATTTAATTACATATGTAGAACATAGGATTCCGGTTAGTGAAATCATATGTACTGGCTCTCTCGTAAATGGTTATCGACAAAGGCCAAATTCCCTTTAATATAATTTCAGAAAAAATAACAAAGAAATGCGAAAAGGCGGCAAATAATTGCCGCCTTTAAAATATGAACAAGTGCAAAGATATGGAATTTAAAGGAAAACCGCCCTAATAAAGACGATTTCTAAAAATATGAATAAATTTAAAAAGAATTCAAATTTACTTATTTATTGCGAGTGTTTGGTTTAGATATAATTGAACAAACTTAGGTTGGCTATTCTTGGAAACGAAGCAAAAGCAGCTTCTAGCGCAGTTTCTTGTTTAGCAAAAGCGCTTGATGCCTCGGCATAGTCTACGTCCTCAATTGACGAACGTGCCTTTTGGTTGGCAATTTCCGCATCAAGCAGGGAGCCCGTTACAGATTGCGCAATGTTTAAACGTGCACCTACGGACGAATTCTCCCTTGCCATCTTATTTAAACCATTATCGATGCCTACAAGGGTGTCATCAATGCGTGAATTAAAGTCTTCTTGACTTAGTGTTGAATCATTGAGAGCTAAAAACAAGTTGTGAAGCGTTTCAGCTACGTTTGTTTTTTCCGGACGATTTAAAGATAAAGTAAAACTATCGCCGGGCACTGCGTTTGCGGTAATTTCAGCGCCGTTAAAACTTATTAATTCACCCGAAACAAAAGGCATGGTCTCGACTACCAATCCGCTGCCTATATTCGTAATCTCTACTTCGTTGGCAACCGTTATCCTAAACTGATATTCGTTATTAAGTGGGTTAGCAGGGTCAAAGTTTTGTTGATGAAAGGCATCAAAGGTCCCTTGGTTTTTAATTTTGCTAGTTTCTATTGTGGCGCCAACAGCATTATCTACCGAGTAGTTTAAGCGCGCGCGCACATCTTCAAACACCGTTTTACCTGTAGACGTACTCTGAATAGTCACCGAGTCCGATAATTGAACCGAGTTTGTGCCGTCATCTCCCACGAAACGAATATGATTATCAGTCGCGGTAGGGTTAAATTCGAAAGCCTGAGTCGCAGACTGAAAACCAGCAAAAATATATTCGCCACTTGCGTTTTGGGTATTCATCAGGTCAACTACCTGATTTCTAATTTGCTCTATTTCGGACCCCAGCGCTTGTTTATCGGCTTCAGACATAATCCCATTACCCGCTTGCACCGTGAGCACGCGCGCTCGGTTAAGCACATCATTGATGGTGCGCAAGCTCGTTTCTTGAAGCTCCAAAGCATTCGTCACTAAATCATTATTACGTTGATACTGAGATATTTTGTCGATTTCTTCGGTTAAACGAATCACTTGGGAAGCACCCACAGGATCGTCGCTGGGCCGTAATAATTTTTTACCACTGGCAAGCTGCGTTTGTATATCCGACAGACTGCCTTGGCTGGTATTGATTGCCCTTAGGTTTTGATCAAAAATTAAGTTTGTGGTTACGCGCATACTAATATTCTCGTTTTAAACAACAGGCTTAGGCTTATCTTGCTGCCTGTAAAATGGTGTCAAACATCTCTTGTGCCGTTGTCAAAATTCTGGCAGCGGCCGCGTATGATTGTTGAAACTGTATTAAATTTGCCGCTTCTTCATCTAAACTTACCCCAGAAGTTGACTCAAACCATTCTGAAGATTGCACTTGCATGACTTTTGCCGCCTCAAGCTCTACTTTTGAACCCGCTGACGCCGAACCCACCTGCCCAACTAAACTGGCATAGGCTTCGTTAAACGTCGCTTTATTACCTTGGGTACCATCACTCAAACGCACATAGTCTTCTTGCTGTAAAAGGGCCATATCAAGTGCATTACGGTTGTCATTCACACCATTATTGTTGTATTCCAAAGTAAATTCATCATTGGCCACTGGCCGTCCTTGCAAAGAAAAATCGTAGCCTGGGTAATCATCAAGCGCCGCAAATTCAACCGGCCAAGCAGGCACGCCGTTATCTTTGGCTTGACTTAGCAAGTTGTTCAAATCAGTAGCCCCCGTTACCGTGGTAATGACTTGATTGTTATTATCTAACACTTCATAAGCATCATCGCTTGTAAAGCGCACTTTTGCAGGTGCACCAAATATTGGTGAGGGCGATTCGCTTACATCCTGAATCCCATAGTTACCATTAAAACCCGAAGTGCGAGGGTCACTGCCCGTATTATCAACAACCGTATTTGAAACGCTTGTATTGATAAGCTGAGCATCGCCTAAATTATCGATACTCATGTTTATTCTGAGCGGTTTCGCAAACGCTAAATCTTCGGCGCGAGTTGTGGTGATGCTTAAATTCGCTGCTGCAAGGCGGGTTGGTTGAACCAAAAAAGCATCACCTACTGCGTAGCTTGCACCGTCATCAAACTGCAACTCGATACCGCCAATAGTCGCGTTATAAGTACCCAGTTCTGCTGTAATCGTGCTTACTTGTGTTATCGGATTGTTTTCATTGTCGAGCACGGGTCTGCCATCGGTAGTAATAGCCGCAACTTCAACATCAAAGGTAGCAGGGTTGCCTGAAGGCGCAGTGAGCACAGTCACTTTATAATCGTTGCTGGTAATTTCACCACCGGCCCCCGGTATAATACGACCTTGTATACCTAGCTCCAAATTTGAATTCTCGGGGTAGTTTATGCCTCTAAACTCAGCAATTGAAAACAAGTCTTGGCCAAGCTGTCGATCAAGGTCCATACCCTGGCGGTTTTGGGTATTAAGAGTATCTGCAAGCGCTGTGGCTAATTTGCCTAAATCGCGCTGAGCAGGCTCAAGTACCTGTTCTCTGTATCGATAAATACCACCAATGGCACCGCCAAGTTTTTGTTCGAGTATATTGATGGTGGTGTTGTTTTTAGGTGGTGCATAATTAGTAACGAGTTTTAAATCTCTATTGGTGTAGTCAGGCTCACCGCCTATTGCAAATACATTAAACGTGCCATCGGCAAGCACTAAAGACTCACCGCTAGTTAGGTTAACAACCACACCATCGTCTCGGTTTGAACTACGACGCACGTCTATAGCCACTAGCTCAGATAGCTCTAAAATAGCTTGATCACGCTGATTGAGTAACTTTGAGGGCGTATCTACCGTGCTACTGCCTTGTGCCACTTGAATAGCTTCGTTTAAATCACCTATTTGTTGCACAAGCCCATTGGCGGTAGACACAATATTTTGTATTTGTAGTTCTACTTCTTGCTCTTTATCTTTGAAGAAATCGCCCATTTGATTAATTCGATTGAGCATACCGGTTGCCTCACCAATAATCGCGTCTCTCGATGGCATGTTAGTGGGGTCGTCGGTAGCAGTTTGCACGGCAGCAAAAAAACGAGTCATCGACGCAGAAATACTATTTGCTTCAGCTGCAAGCACATTGTCCAAGCTGCTTACTCTATCGTTAAACGCTTGATGCTCACCCACTGTGCTGGTATCTCGACGCAATTGGTTTTGCGCAAATACGTCAAGCACTCTGTCAGTAAAACCAAAATCTACCCCGCCGCCTAAGCGAGAAGTAAACTCTGTGCGCTCGCGCACGTAGCCTTCACTATTAATATTGGCAATATTATTACTAGTGGTTGCAAGCAGTTTATTGCTGGCGTTTAAGCCAGATGTTGCCATGGTAAATAAATCAGCATTTCTGATCATGGCTTATTCTCCTGCCGTTGTGCTAGTCACAAATGAAGTGTTTGAAGCCTGATTAAGCTTAGGTTCTGCTTCATTCGTTTCCGATTGATTAGTTACGAGTGAATTTAACAATTCTCCGTTATAAACCGACATCACCTTATCTGCATAAACGGGGTCTGTAGCGTAACCGGCTTCTTGTAGTGCACTAAAATATTTGTTTGGTGATTCAGTTTGTTCAATCGCATTACGATAACGTGGGTTTTCCTTAATAAACGAGACATAGTCGTTTAGTGAGCCACCAAAATCAGAATAGCTTCTAAACGCCGCCTGTTGTCTTTCTGGCACATTGTTGACGTACTCCAAGGTATCTACAACCGCTTTATCACCATTCCAGCGTTTGTCCGCTTTAATACCAAATAAATTATGCGAGCTATTGCCGTCACCTTGCTGAATCACATATTTACCCCAGCCTGTTTCTACTGCAGCTTGCGCAAGCAATGCTTTAGGGTCGATATTCAATTTTTCGGCTGCCTCAATTGCTTGTGGATACAAGCTTTCTACAAATTCTTTTGGCGAATTAAACGCCGCTTGCTTATTTTTACTCGTATCGAGCGGCCCAAACATGGCATCTTCACTGCGCTGTCTTTGCAAAACAGCATTACGATTTAAAATAGACAAGTCGCCATTTGATCTTACTGCGCTTGCCGGCATCACGCCGTCATTAATGCTCATTTGTTGTATTATCACATCAGCAAGCCCAATACTGCCGTTGGCCGACAAGTCGGTTGCTAGCTGTTGGTCATGCATATTGCGATAAAACTTCACTTGCTCTGAGTTAAACGGGCTGTCTTTATCGGCAATAGCTTCTTGCGCTTTGCGCATTGATTTAAGCAACATTTGCACAAATATCGCTTCAAACTGCTTAGCTGCCTCTTCAAGTGCGCCTTTGTCGCCGTTTTTAGCGGCAGAGCGCAAGGTGTCTAAGCTACCGAGGTCGTGTACATCACGCGACATTTCTAACTGAGACTTCGTATTTGCCATTAAATCCATAGTTTCGTTCTCAAACTGCTAAAAATTTAGCTCTCAAAATACTAATATTGAGAAGTGATATTGCATTAAACTTGGCTATGTCGACTATCTGTTTAAATAACAATGAGCTCTCCTTGCAAAGCCCCTGCTTGTCGCAAAGCTTCAAGAATAGCCATTAAATCGCCAGGCGCTGCGCCGATTTGGTTCACCGCTCGCACGAGTTCGTCGAGTGTTACGCCGGGTTCAAATTTAAACATTCTGCTGTCATCTAGCTGCACGTCGACTATTGACTGCTCAAGCGCTGCGGTTTGTCCGTTTGCAAAAGCATTGGGCTGAGCTATTTGTGGGTCTTCGGTAATCGTTACAGTTAAGCCGCCATGAGTAATAGCTGCTGGCAATAAACGCACTTCTTGGCCAATAACTATAGTGCCTGTTCGGCTATTAATAACAACACGAGCAGGCGCTGTTGCTGGTGTAAACTCAAAATTCTCAATTGTCGCTAAAAAGCCAACACGTTGGCCTACATCTCGAGGTGCACTTACTCTCACAGACGCTGCATCTAGCGGCGTTGCAATTGCATAGACGCTGTCAGGGTCTGCCCCTAAACGGCGGTTTATTTCATCTGATAAGGCTTGCGCTGTGCTAAAATCTGGGTTGTTTAAGTTCAGCGTCAAATAATCATTTTGCATTAACCCACTTGGCACTGAACGCTCTACAACTGCGCCATTAGCGATAGTACCTACGGTGGGGGTGTTGCTTACAATTCGCGAACCGTCGTTGCCTTGTGCACCAAAGCCAGATACCACTAAACTGCCTTGTGCAACAGCATACACTTCACCATCAAGTCCGCGTAAGAACGTTTGTAATAAGGTACCGCCCTGTAAACTACTGGCCTCACCAATAGACGACACGGTAACGTCGATGGTTTGGCCGGGCTTACTAAATGCGGGCAAATCAGCATGAATAGCGACTGCAGCAACATTTTTGATTTTGGGTTTAACGTTACTATCGAGGCTGATCCCAAAATTACTTAACATAGTTCTAAATGACTGTTCGGTAAATGGGGATGTTTCACCTGTTCCGGGTAAGCCTACCACCAAGCCGTAGCCTACAAGCTGATTAGATCGCACGCCTTGCACTTTGGCTAAATCTTTAATACGCTGCGCAGCCCCAACCGATGTACTAAAAATACTCAGCACCAAAACAAATAATAGACCTGTGCAAGCCTTCACTAAAAACTTAATCATAAGGGCCACCAAGTGGATGAAAAGAATTCGGTTAACCAACCTTTTTCTTGTGCGCGAGCAAAGCTACCTTTGCCGCTATATTGAATACGGGCATTCGCGATTTTAGTGGATTCTATTTCGTTAGTTGGTGCAATGTCTGCTGGACGAATAATGCCCGTAAGGCGAATGTACTCGTCACCATTGTTAAGGGTTAGCCACTTTTCACCGCGTATAATCAGGTTTGAATTGGGCAACACTTCCACAACTGTTACCGAAATATTGCCATTTAGGCTGTTACTTTGAGAAGCTTGTGAATCGCCAGTAAAATCATTTGAAGAATCCATACCCAGCTGAATGGCTTGATTGCCTATATTCAGCGGATTGCCGCCTAAACCCACAATAGGGTTAACGTTCATGGTAGACGCTTTTGAACTGGTTGAGCCTGCGCTCTTACTAGCGTTAGTATTTTCACTTAAGGTAACAGTAATAATGTCGCCAACGCGCCTCGCTTTTACGTCAGAGTACAAACTGTTTGCCAAAGATGCCGTAAACAAACTGCCGTTTTCGGCAATTTTATCACGTTTCATTACAGGCACAGAGGGCGCATAAAATGGGTCATTAGCCTTAACTTGTTCGGTACGTGTCGACTGGCAGCCGATAAGCATACTCATCGACAGCAACACGCATAAAAAGCAACTGTAGCGCTTGCATGCGGCGGACAAATCACAAGTAAACAAGCTTGCAGATACTGCATCACTCTCTTGATTCGAATCGCGTTTATTCAATAGTTGTAACGCTAGCCTATCCACTAATAACATCATGTTTATTCTCTTATAACTGCTGAATAACCTGACCAAGCATTTGGTCAACCGACGAAATCACTTTTGAGTTCATCTCATATAAACGCTGGCTTTCAATTAAATTCACCAATTCTTCGGTCACGTTCACATTAGAAGTCTCGAGTGAGCCTTGCGCTACTGTGCCCAAACCTTCTAGACCTGGCACTCCCTGAATAGGAGCCCCTGATACTGCCGTT
>CAZXTD010000190.1:0-7532 GCA_964643575.1 uncultured Glaciecola sp.
GGCATGCGCCTAGAGAACTGGCCACCAGAGTCAATCGCTGAAAAAGATTAATCAGGTTTAATTAAACTGATTTGTAAAGAAGGATAGAACTATGCGCCATCGTAAGAGTGGTAGACAGTTAAATCGCAACAGTAGCCACAGACAAGCGATGTTTAAAAACATGGCTAGCTCGTTGGTTAAGCACGAAGTTATTAAAACTACGTTGCCTAAAGCGAAAGAACTGCGTCGTGTTATAGAGCCGCTTATCACACTAGCTAAGCAAGACAGCGTTGCAAACCGTCGTCTAGCTATGGCCAGAACTGCTGATAAAGAAGTGGTAGGTAAATTATTCAACGAACTTGGCCCGCGTTACGACGCTCGTCCAGGTGGTTACACCCGTATCCTTAAATGTGGATTACGTACAGGTGATAGCGCGCCAATGGCGTATGTTGAACTAGTCGACCGTCCAATTACTGAAGAAACAGCCGAAGAAATCGAAACTGTTGAAGAGTAAGTGGTAAACAAATTAAAAAACCCGAGCAATGCTCGGGTTTTTTGTTTTAGCGTCTCAAAATCAAATAATAGTCAAACAAGATAACTTTCCTACGTTATATCCTTTCCCAGCTGTATAGATTTACTTACGAAACTATGCTAAAACCACTCTATAGGCGATCTAACGCTTTCAATTATTTCGACATCAGTTTTAACTGAAACAGTTTTGTTGAAATCAAAAATTATAAACATGACAATTTAGAAGCTATAGCGTGCAATTGAGACTTTCTCTTTTTACATCACTCTGTCTTCTAATTTTGCTCTAGGGAACTCTATGAAAACTAATAAGATGTGGTTTAAAAGAAATCACTTGGTGCAAGCAGTCGCTTTCGCACTAGCTACTTCAACTGCAATTTCGGTAAATGCACAAGAAAACGAGAACACGTCGGCTGAGGATGAAGCTGAAATCGCGCCTGCTGAACGTATTACTGTTGTTGGATCGCGTATCCGTCAAGGCGGTTTTGATTCGCCGCGTCCAGTAGACATTATTATGAGTGATACCGCAGTTAAACAAGGTATCGGTGACCTAGGTGGTTTACTTCGCAATTCAACAATTGCCGCAGGCTCTAGTCAAGTGACGCCTGCAAGCTCTACTGCCTTTGTGCAAAATGGCGGTGAGGGAGCACAAACAATTAGTTTACGTGGTCTTGGTGCTAACCGCACATTAGTATTACTCAATGGCCGACGCGCCGGACCAGCAGGAACTCGAGGTGGTGTATCTTCGTTTGATTTTAATACCTTACCGCTATCAATGGTTGAGCGTGTAGAAATATTAAAAGATGGTGCTTCTTCTGTTTATGGTTCAGATGCGGTTGCGGGTGTAATCAACGTCATTACTAAAAAAGGCGACGGCGGCTCAGTCGAAGCAAATTACTCTCAACCAATGGAATCAGGTGGTGAAGATTTTCGTGTAAATGCGACTTACGGCGCTACATTTGACCGCGGCTCTTTTAGAGCAACAGTCGATTACAGAAAACAGAATGAGTTACAAAAAGGCGACAGAGATTTTTACAACTGCGGCGAACAATTTATTACTGACGTAGACACTGGCCAGCGTAATGACGTTATCGACCCTCGTACCAATAGCCCTTGGTGTACTGACTTGCTATGGGGACATGTATGGTTATACGATTACCAAAGTGGAGACACCGATAATGTGCCTCCAGGCGCTAAGGCTCAATTTGACTATGACGGCGACCTTGGAAATTACCTTCCTCCTCTAGCAACGGGTGAACCAGGACAAATAAATATGCCTCCTGGCTGGTTTTTAGTTAACTATGATCGCACCTCAGACGGTGTTACTAACGCAGACCACCCATTTCAAGATGGTGAGTCTTTTAACCCCGAAATTGAAACGGTATCAGTATTCGTTCAAGGCGATTATCAAATATCAGATTCGATGGAAGTGTATACAGAAGCATTGTTCAACCGCCGCGAATCTAACGCGAATGGCTATAGACAATATTGGAGCTACAAGTACAACGAAAACTTCTTTGCTGGCGATGAACTAAGTGCTGGCTGGACAGGTTCACAGTGGCTAAGCCCGACAGCAATCACAGATCATTCAGACTCTGGCCAAACCGTTGACTATACACGTTTTGTTCTTGGTATTACGGGTGATATTACTGATGAATGGTATTTTGATGCGTCATTTCAAACGAGTCGCAGCGATGGTGATTATTACAACGATATCATTTATGACGATGCTATTAGCGATCAAAACTTTGCTACAGGTTCATGCGTGGGTCAAACTACCTCGGTACGCGGTGTACCTTGTGTTGACGTGCCGTGGCTCGATCCTAATCTACTCGCCGGTACTGTTTCACCTGAAGTAAGAAATTTTTTGTTTGGCCGTGATTTTGGTAACACAGTCTACAAACAAAGCACCCTAGAAGCATTTGCTTCGGGTCCAGTGTTTGACTTGCCTGCCGGTGAAGTAAATGCGGTTGTTGGTGTGGCTTATCAAAAAGACGAAATAACAGATACTCCCGGAGAAGCAACCCTTGCACGCAACGTTTGGGGTTCTTCCGCTGCCGGCATTACAACGGGTGAGGATAAAACAAGCGCGGTGTACGCTGAGTTGCAAATTCCTGTGCTAGAAGATATTTTCTTAGTTGAATATTTGGATCTTGATTTATCAGCTCGTTATACCGACGTTGACTCTTTTGGTGATGACACCACTTTTAAAGTAGGTTTAAATTACGCAATGACTGAAGAGCTGCGTTTTAGAGCAAGCCGCGGCACATCATTCCGTTCACCGGCGCTCTTTGAACTCTATCTTGCAGACCAAACCAGTTTCTTAGGCCAACGTACAGTTGACCCATGTATTAATTGGCAAACCAATTTAGACAACGGTTCAGTGACTGAAACCGTAGCTGCAAACTGTGCGGCAGATGGAATACCGGGCGATTATGTTGGTGGCGCGATATCTTCGACAGTTGTAACAGGCGGTGGTGCAGGCGTTCTAGAAGCAGAAACATCTGTTTCGCGTACCGTTGGTTTTGTGTATACACCTGATTTTGCCGACTTAAGTTTATCGGTTGATTGGTTCGATATTCAAATAAGTGGTGAAGTAACACAGCTGGGCGCTACCAATATAGTTGCGCGTTGTTATGGTTCTGAGTTTTTCGGTAACGACCCATTATGTGATCAATTTGACCGAGATCCTGCAGATTTAAGGATTACTGAGGTACGTGACAGCTTTATTAACATTGCTTCACAAATCAATAAAGGTATAGACGTAGAATTTAATTACACGATGGATGTGGGTGCAGGAACGTTGAATTTCTATACCCAACATACAATTCAATTAGAATCGAAGCGTGCCTTATTTGAAGACACTGTAATTGATACTAATGGTGAATTTGGTGATCCGAAGCGCGTTGCCAACTACACGCTTACTTATGAGCTAGACGATCTTGCAGTTAATTGGAATGTTAACTATATAGGCGCCGTGTCTAACGTAGACAGCTATTTCGATAGAGTAGGACGCACTACCGGTATTTATCGAGGGCAAGAAGTCGGCGTTACATTGCGTAGCGACAGCGTTATGTATCACAACCTGTCTGCAATCTATAACTTTACTGACTTAGGTTTAGAAGTAACTGCTGGTATCGCGAATGTGCTTGATGAAGAGCCACCTCGGGTAACTACGCTAAATCTTGGTGAGCTAAATACTCAGGGCAACTCAGCGTTTTATAGCCAATACGATAGTTTGGGCCGCAGGTTCTTTATCAATACGAGCTATACTTTCTGAGGTAATTGTAAGACATTAAAAAAGGTAGCTCAGTGCTACCTTTTTTTGTTTCTGTTAAATTATTGCTCAGCCTTGTCGAGTTGGCTGTTTTTCTAGTCGCCAACCTTGCGGTTTGTAACTTGTAGGATAGCTTTTCATGCCTAAATGTTGCTGCAGCCACATTGCATGAGGCGGGAGATTTTGTTTAGCGCCTTTCAAGCCTTCAATTATCGCTGGGTGAATATTCAAGTTTGGCCGATTTATACCAAACCTTTCATCACTTTCTTTCTTCCAGAAGCCCATACCATACAAAATACATTGATAACTCTGGTGATTCCAAAGACTACCTGAGTCGACAGAAGGCCTTATATCTGGTCCATGTTTATCACGAGGCATCATCACGTTGTGCATGATATCAAAGCAACCATCCTCAAAGTCAGAATGTGAAGGAGGCTTTATTTTCCAATAATCAAGTTTTGCTTTTAAGCGTGGGTTGATACGCTCTTCTTTTTGCACTTCACGCCAAAACTCAGTATCGCTTCGTTGAGTCATACAATAATGCATATTAATAAAATCTAGAATTTCATAATATCGATTTGCAAGAATACGGTTATAACGAGTCGACATGGCCTTGTTATGCTCGTCTTTGTATGAGAAATGCTCTGCGAGAGTCACTACCCCTAAGTCACTCAAGTATAGACCTGTTGATTCAAGGGGTTCAATAAATCCAGCCGACAAACCAATGGCAACGCAATTACCCTTCCAAGGTTCGTGTCGCCGACCCACTTTAAAATTAACAGTGCGGGTCTCTAATTCTTCACATCCAGGCCCTTGATATTTAAAAAGCTCTGCTTTGGCTTTTTCTGCAGATATATAGTGACTACTATGAACATATCCCACTGAGCGCCTGTCACGCATAGGAATATCCCAAACCCAACCACTACTCAGTGCAGTTGCGGTTGTGTAAGGTCGCACCTCTCCCGGGTAGTGCGTATCGTAGGGTATATGCATGGTAATGGCTCTGTCACACAAAAGCCATTTAGAACAGTCTTCCCAGCCAACTTGTAGTTTCTCTTCAATCAACTTTGCTTTAAAGCCAGTGCAATCAACAAATAAATCAGCTTGTAACTCTTGACCTGTATCGAGAGTAATTGATTGGATGTATTCTTCGCAACGCATGTCAACTGAGTCTAAGTTAGCCTTTATGTGCTCAACGCCCCTTGCCACAGAAAAGTCAGTTAAATAATCAGCGAATTTTTGCGCATTCATATGAAATGCATACTGCAACGGGGCTCTATTTCCAGTTTGCCCAAGCGCTCTGGGTGCTAATCCCATTTCGCACACCAAGGGTTGTATTGAACACGTTTCCATAAAAGGAATCTTTTGGTTACTTTGTAGCCATAAGTCAGCGCTGTTATCGATAGGTTGGGGTGTTAAACGTGAAAAAGGATGATGATAAAAGGTATTATCGTTTTGAACCCAATTGACATATTTTATAGACTGTTTGAAACTTGCCTGTGTAACCCGCATAAAATCGACTTCATCAACACCTACCACTGAAAGTAAATGACGCATGGAGGGAATAGTTGCTTCACCGACAGAGATTCGAGGTATGTCGGGGGATTCTACAAGGCTTATTTCAACCGTTTTGTTTTTCCCCTTGTTGTTTAGCGCTCCATTTAAATAGGCGGCCGTCATCCAACCTGCAGAGCCGCCACCTACAATGACAACTTTCCTTTTTCTACTCATGTGTATAGCCTTTCTATAATACTAAGCTCAAACGTAACCTAAGATACGGCGTAAGCCAGGTGCTGCATATTCAACTAATTGTTTTTGGACATAAGGTAACTCATCGGGTAATTCTGTGATATTACCCAGTAAGTTTTCACGGGCCGTGCCGCTTTGCTCACGGTCGGCGCCAATCAGCACACGCTCCTTCCAGTCTTCTGGAAGTTCACAATACCCTAAATAACTAATTAGCTCGTTAAAAAAGATTTTAGCATTGGGTGTATCTAGATTCTTTAAATGGCGGACAAGGTCTTCATATTTAATTAGGTGTACTCCTGTTCCCATCCACGCTACTGCATTATGGGTGTAGATTTCATTCAGTGTAGGCGCTTTGTTATGAATACCAAAAATCATCATATTCAATACTTCGTCTACTGATACTTTTCCATTTTTAAGGTGTTCAAGGGAACCTTTAAATGTGTCAGATAAGAAAAAGCGAGCCCTAGCAAGTACCCAAGAGTAAGGGTCACGAACAATTATAAGTTGTTTTACGTCTTGTAGTGCTATTGCTGAATCATCTGAAAACAACAAATGACCCCAGCTCAATTTGGGATTATTGTGCTCAAATGCTTGAAGGTTCTGGTGCAAAATAGGAATTTGTATAAAAGACTGGTCGTATTGCTGCTCAACGGGCACAAACATCCTGCATATGTTCTTGATTAGGTGAGTGCCGCATTTAGGTACCGAATTAAGGAAAACCGGATGTTCTAGGGGCTTTTGAATATAGTTAGCGTTTACGTTATTTAAATTGTCTTTTTTTATGATGACGCTGGGCATTATTTACTTCTGCTCTTTGTTAACTTTATGGTTATAGCCTACCATGTAAGTTTTTGTATCGGTAGCGGAAGCGTTTTGTTTATTCGACTGGCGAATTGATAAGTGTGAAGCACCCGTTAAATAATGTATTTCGGTTTGAATAATACTTAATAACAACGTTTAATGAGAACACTAAAAAATAAAGATTATAGGCGCTGTAAAAACGCCAATTCTAATTCTCAATGGTTTCTTTGTAATGCTCATTTATGACGGCAACAATCGCATCTTCACTTAAACCGCCTTTGATTGCACTTAACCTTATTTTCTCAGCTTTGATGTCACGTTGCTCCGCTAATTCGACTAAACGTTCTATAGCATCTGGGTATTGAGCAAGCTGTTCTACCGATATTATTATCATGTCTTCTGACTTGGCGTCATCGTCAACTACTGTGGCTAAGAGGGCATCGAGCACATACTTACCTACATAAGGCACTTCTTTTATAGTGGTGATCAATATTTCCATTGTTTTTGATGGATATGCTTTAACTAGCTTTTGAGCAATTTGGTCTGCAGAATCTGGTTCCGCTGTTACGGCCGTTTTAACGATTTCGTTGAAGTACTCGGGTGAGTATTTGCAAGCTGCACTTGTTGCCATGCTTGCGTAACTAGGTTCTGCATTAATGGCTATTGCTACTATTTCAGTTGGGGCCGACACTTGATATTCGTTTGCGACCATAATTATTTCGTCTACGAACATAGGCTGTGCGCTTACACTTGC
Source organism: uncultured Glaciecola sp. (assembly GCA_964643575.1). Classification (GTDB taxonomy): domain Bacteria; phylum Pseudomonadota; class Gammaproteobacteria; order Enterobacterales; family Alteromonadaceae; genus Glaciecola. The sequence continues at coordinate 7,089 of CAZXTD010000190.1, forward strand.
GCTAATGATCTCTTTATATTGTTCTGGATACGCACTTAAAGCGATAGAAACGAACTCTGTTGTTTTGTGTGGATAACGATCAAGCATGTTATTAATCGTTTTACTCAGCGAGCTCCCGTTTTCAACTTGCTTTTTAAAAAAGTTAACTGACTTTGAACTAGGTTCGACTAATTTAGTTTCGGTTGTTTCTATTGCCATTAATGAGTGGCTGAAAAGTAACGCACTACAACCAATTGTAAGTATCGTTTTCATATCTAATTTGCCTTTGCAGTTTTCTGCTTAATATATATTTAGCTATCGGCTACCGCGAAAAATGTATAACTAAAAATATATGTTTTAAAATTGCACTAAAAAGGGTGATGTTTTAACCGCTTATGTAACCGTTTTGTTAACATACGCGGATTATAAAAAAATAACAACAAATTACGGGTATAGCTATTGACC
>CAZXTD010000191.1:0-7436 GCA_964643575.1 uncultured Glaciecola sp.
CCCAAACGCGATGTTTTTCAAAACGTGTTAGGGCAGGGTTAATATGACCTGTTTGCAATATTTGCTCATACGTTGTGTCACCGCTATGAAGCGCATAGTTATTGTACGCAATGTACATCTCTTGCTTGCCTTTGAGTTCCCAGTTATAACGATTTGGCGAACCGTTAAACATATCGAAATCGTCGGTTGTACGCAAGCCATCTGCTTGTGTACCCGGGGCATCATAAGCAATGTTAGGTGCACGACGTACACGACGCTGGCCAGTATTGTATGTCCACGCTTGACGAGGTTGTTTGACTTGGTCAACTGTTTCGTGGACTAAAAGTGCTGTACCTGCTAAACGTGCTGGCTTGGTCACAGACTGCTTGAACATAAACAAGATGTTGTCTTCGGTCAGTTTTTCGGGCGTAATGCCTGGCTCACTGTATTTGATCATAAGCTGTTCATCAAAACCGATAACATTGTAGTCACCGCCTGCTGTAACAGCCGCTTGCCCACCGTTACGCTGAACCGCTTCACCACGATAACGTAATGTGTGGTTCCAAATCGCCTCTACCCCGTCCTTAGGAATTGGAAACGGTATGCCCATTGCCGCACCTTTCAAACCGTTACCGCCTTCTAAAAGCTCAGCGTTAAGTGCATTGACTTTGGTCGCATCATATACAAACTGCGGATTAGATGCAGTACGACGAGTTTCATAGACAGGCATTTTGTAGGTGTCAGGATAAGCTTCAAACAACTTAACTTGGCCATCAGACAAAAACTCTGCATATTCTTGATAGTTAGCACCCGTGATGGTGAACAAAGGCTTATCACCTGGAAACGGGTCGGGATGAAAATCACCAGGGCTATAACCTGCTGGTGGTGCGGTTATACCACCTGTCCACGCTGGAATAGAACCGTCGGCGTTACCTGCTTTTTCGCCACCTAGCGGCGTTAAGCTATCACCTAATTTGGCGGCTTCAGCTTCTGTCACTTTTGCAAAAGCATCCTGACCAACAAAAGGGTTAACTAAGGCTATTGCAATACCTGCTGCAATTACAGCTAATTTATTCTTCATGAGTAGGTCCTTAAATAGCGTATTTAATATTAAACGAAGCGAAGTCGCGATCAGCAAGCGCATTTGTAGTGCCTAAACCACCCCAAAAAGCGTTATATGAGGCACTAAACGACCATTTGCTTAAATAATCAAGCGTGAAGGTAATGTTCGCTGACTTTCTGTCTTCTAAAAATAAAAAGAGAGGATCGGGCGTAGTGCCATTAACATCATGTGAAAACGTTGCGCGAGTACGTAAGTTCATACCTGCAAAAACGTTATTAAAGTCTGCAACGGCGAGTAAACGATAACCCCATGCACCAGACGTACCAAATGGATTGGTTTCTGGACCGTCAGATAAACCAATGTGTAATCCTTCACGATTGTTTGACGTGCCAGGTACAGGCTCTAAAGACGGAGTACGGGCCGTTCCGGGTGCATTTAAACGAATAACATCTGGGTCTGGGAAGTCTTCTATTTTAACGTATCCTACTTCACCTAATAAAATTAGGTTGTCCGTTCCCAAGGCTGGGCCAAATATGTGAGACAAAGTCGTTTGTACTTGCCATGTGTCTGACAACAAGAAACCTTCAGCAGTCTCACCAGGCCCCACGTTACGACCAATATTGTTCAACTGTGATATGCCAAGTAAATCAGGGCGCAAACCTGCTGCGGCTAGCTGCTCTGGCATACCGGTATATAACAATTCAACATCGTCTATTTGTAGCGGCTCGTCTTGACGATATGCAAACTCACCCGCTACTGCGGTCTCGCCAACTGTGGTATTAAAACTAAAGCCATAAAGCTTGATGTCTTCAGGATAAGCAAATCGTGACTCGGTAAATGCATCTAAGTCTTGTAAGTTGTCACGAGTGATTTGCGTTGTCGCAATCATATTTAAATCAGCGCCAATGCCAGCAGGCGTAAAATCTGAAGTAACACCGCTTACCAAAGGACGTTGTGAATGGTAATTAATATGGTAGAAACCAAACTCTGTCTCGTTCCAATCAGCCGCATACCATGATAATTTGACACCGTACTGACCTGAGTCGCTTGCTTCATCATGTGCAGCATCGCTTTTTGCTCTTACTGCGACCTTTGTTGGGTAGGCAAGATATATTTGACCTGCTTGTTCAGGCGTAATTGCACCGCCTCGTAACGCATCGCCTATACCATTTAACTGCGTGATAAGCGTATCAGCGTCGATATCCGGATTACCAGTAAATCCTAATTGAATATTGTTAAACGAACCGCCTTCACCTGCAAAATCATTGGTTGCAAAGTAGCTGCCCGCAACAGGCAATAATGAACGCTCGTACTCATACTGAACGTAACCTTCAAGGCTAACGGTGTCAGTTAGGCCTAATGAGGCATATACCATCCCAACGGGAATAAACACCTCTTTTAACTCAGAGCCTGGTGCTCTGGCGCGCGTTACGTCAACAGGATTGGTCGTGTTAATGCCATGTTGAATAAAGGTACTCTCACCCCAACTCACTACTTGGTCACCAACACGGAGACTAACCGGCATGTCGCCAGCATAAAAATCATAATAAACAAAGAAATCGAGCATACGTGCATCGCGGCATAACTCGTCACGTGCTTCTGGGTCGCGACATGGGTCTACATTAACGCCGGTAATTGGATTGTTAAAATCGCGGTCACCATCCATTAGCTCAAAATCGTAGAAGTAAAAACCACGTGCAAAAAGGCCAAAGTCACCATAACGTACGTCTAACTCATGCAAGCCAACAAACTGTGTAGAAAACGCTTCGCCTGGGTCAAAGCTTAAGTTACCTAAATCTCCATTAGTAGAATAAGCACCATCTGCAAGCGCCCACACGTCAGCACTAGGATAAATGACATTAGTTGCCGCGTTGTAGCCCGACCAATCAAATTGAGGATGGTTACTATTACCAATTAAGTTCAAGTCCCTATCTTCTACTCGAATACTAGTCGCTATCGTAAAGTTTGAATCTAGATTGACTTCTAGATCGCCAAACCGCCAGTCTGCAGCATTTACGCCGGTAGAAGCTGCAGCTAAGATAGCAGCAACACCTATTGCGATAGACGTCTTATGGTATGCGCTAGGCTTATTTGTCATGGGTATACATTCTCCAAATACATTCAAAACACACGTACAGTGTAGTCACGTGTTCTAATTTAACAAAATGATTACATCATTTTACTTCAATCGCAAGAACTAATCGTACCAGTTGCCTATTAAAGCCCTAAAATACGTATATTTGTTAGACAGACGTTAATGATTTGCATACATTTTGAACAGAGGCCTATTGCACAAAGGTCATTTTATTAGCGGCTGTCGACTATTATCGGCTCTTACTTACTCAGATTTAGCTTAGTGTTCACAATAAATCTTACTCAATGCGCTTTATACTCTTAATTTTGTGCTTATGGTCAACTTCTAGTGCAAATTGACCCACAATCCCCTGTGGCGTAATAAATTTTTGCATATTGATTTTCGGCAAGCGAATGCGCTTGCCTTCACTGTCGGTAACGATAAGATATTTGATTTGGTCGCGGTATAAATCTGCGCATTCAGCATAGCTGAGTTTTGCTGTAAAAAAGAATTGCTTCGATTTCACTCATATTCCTCCGCTCAAGTGAGAAGGCTTTTGCTGATTTTTTCAAACAGGTCTTTACTCAAACCCTTTTTGCCAAAAATACGATTAAGCTCAGATTTCATTTGTATTTGATGGCTTTCGTCATATCCAGCAAATTGAATTAAGGGCGTAATGACTCGCGAGGCAACTTGGGGATTAATGCTATCGAGCTTCATTAAGTAATCTGCTATGTAAGCGTAGCCTTTGCCTGTATGTTGATGAAATCCTCGTACATTAAAAAATGCGAATGAACCAATTAATGAACGCACTTTATTTGGGTTTTTAATAGAAAACTGTGGATGTGATTGCAACATATCAAGCTGAGATAATATGTCTTTTCGCTCAGTTGACGCATGCAAAGCAAACCATTTATCCATCACAACAGCATCGTCACCATATTCTTTTTCGAATGTTAGCATAAGCTTATTAAATAGGGGGCGCTGCGGGTTAACTTGTGCGGCTTTTAGAGCGCCCAATTTATCAGTCATGTTGTCGCTGCTTGCATATTGCTGACTAATCAAGGTATCAACTTTGTTATCACTGCAAGCACCTTCATTTATGGTTTCACTCTGCATTGAGCATTTCGCCAGCAACAACAAGCAAGTATTTTTTAAACGTCTAGTATTCACTTGAGTTTTTTCGTACAAATAGGCCTGCTTACTCTGGTGGCTCTCATAAACATCCAACAAATAGGCATTAAGCGTTGTCGAAATTTGGCACGTAACTTCATCATAAGCGTCAGCAATTAACAATGGTTTCGCGTACTCTATACTCGCCATTATCGTTTCTATCGAAGGAGCGGTGAGTAACTGAGCAAGCACTTCATTAGGCACTGATAAGGTTTGAAATGTCTGTGCAAGCATAGTGATCTCTTGCTCAATAAGACCGCTATTATCTTGTTGTGTACCAAGTTTGTCTTGATATCGTAATTGCACAAGAGCGGTAAAATAGCGCTGGCATGCTTCCCATTTAGCATAATGATTAGATGCATGAGCAATTATATTGATGAGTTGAGCAAAGGAGTAATTGAACTCAACTTTTACCGGCGCAGAAAAATCCTGCAGTAGCGACGGCGTTATATTGGCTATGGTCTCATTAACAAGCAAACTACCTTTATGACTATCCAGAACAAAAGTATCGTCATTAATATCTAGGTGTAATTTTTCTCCATTTCCGTTAAAGCATTCAAGTTTAATAGGAATATAAAGAGGGTGTTTTTCAGTTTGGTCTGCAGTTTTTAGGTGCACTTGCTCAAAATTAAGGGCTGTTTGCTTACCCTTACTCTCTAAATTTACCTTAACGATGGGCGTGCCCGACTGCGAATACCAGCGTTTGAAGTGACTTAAGTCCTTGTTGTTAGCATCTTGCATCGCATTGACAAAGTCATCGCAGGTCACCGCTTGGCCATCAAAGCGAGAAAAATAAAGGTCCATCCCCGCTCTAAAACCTTCTACACCCAACAAAGTGTGTAGCATACGAATTACTTCTGCCCCTTTGTCGTAAACCGTAACGGTATAGAAATTATTCATTTCCATGACCACATCGGGTCTGATTGGGTGACTCATTGGGCCGGCATCTTCAGCAAACTGATGTTCGCGCATGACCTTTACTTGGCTAATACGTGTAATCAAATCACTGAACATGTCTGCTGAAAATTTCTGATCTCTAAAAACGGTTAAGCCTTCTTTTAAGCTCAACTGGAACCAATCTCGGCAGGTAACCCGATTGCCAGTCCAGTTGTGAAAATATTCATGAGCGATAATCGACTCGATATTAAAATAATCTTCATCAGTAGCGGTATTGGGGTCTGCTAATACAAACTTGGAATTAAATACATTTAGGCCTTTATTTTCCATTGCTCCCATGTTGAAAAAATCAACGGCGACTACCATGTAGATATCAAGGTCGTACTCCAAGCCGTAGGTAAGCTCGTCCCATTGCATCGCTTTTTTGAGAGAGTCAAGCGCATGTTGCCCCTGCCCTAAGCGCCCTTTATCAACAAACAACTGCAAGCTCACATCACGACCAGATTGAGTCGTAAAAGAATCGTCGAGCTTATCAAAATGGCCGGCAACTAAGGCAAAGAGATAGCTAGGTTTTGGATGCGGGTCGCGCCACACACAAGTGCGAGTGTCGTTATTTTTATCGAAAGTGTCACTTTCTAAGTTCCCGTTACTTAATAAATAAGTCAGCTCAGGGTCTCTACTTATGATGCTCACTTTATAAACCGACAGCACATCAGGCCTATCGAGAAAATATGATATTTTACGAAAACCTTGTGCTTCGCACTGTGTGCAAAACGCACTATTTGTATAGTAAAGACCCTCCAGGCTTGTATTTTGCTCCGGATTTATGCTGTTTGTAATCGTGAGGGTAAATCGCTCGTCTTGACACAAAATGCGCAAAGCATTTTCTTCGAGCTGATAATCTTGCCCTTCGAGCGCCTCGGCACCGTTAATTTTTACGCTAATCAAATCTAGCGCTTCGCCATCGAGCAAAAGCCCATCAAATGCATCTGCTTTTTTCTTGTCACTTGAGTCTGGGTTAACCCGCACTTCCATATGGTTAATAACAATTGTATTTACTGGATCAAGTTCAAAACTCAAATCGACCGTGTCAATTAAGTGGCTGGGCGCGCTATAGTCTTCGCGCCTTTTAATCAATGTATTTTTATCAAGTGTGGATTCAGACATGGCTTCTCTACTGTACGTCAAAACAATTATTCTAGGAAGTAAACGTATTTGTTACGAACAATAAAGCGAATTAGCTCGGCTAACTCGCTTTATAAGCAACATTAGGAGGCGTTAAACGCAATATCTTTATACCCAAATATGCATAAATAACAGCGAGTATGGGATTAATCAAGTTAAAGAATGCGTAGTATGCGTAAAGCAAAGGACTGACCCCAAGCACGCCGCCCATGTATGCACCACAAGTATTCCAAGGAATCAGTGGTGAAGTAATTGTGCCGCCATCTTCGAGGCTTCGAGACAAGTTTAATTGGTGTAAATTGCGTTTTTCAAATTCTTCTTTGTACATGCGCCCTGGCATGACAATAGAAATATATTGGTCGGCGGTAACTAAATTGGCGCCGATGCAAGTTAAAATAGTACGGCTAACCATGTCGCCCGCGCTTGTAGCGCCTTTAAGACAAGCTGCAACGATAGCTTTTAATAAGCCAACTTTTTCAATAACAGCGCCAAACGACATAGCGCACACTATTAACCAAATAGTATTGAGCATTGATGACATACCGCCACGGCTTAACAAGTCGTTTAAGTCTGCATCTGGCGTGTTAAACGAAATAGTATCGAAAAAAGCAGTGCCCACAAGCATGACACTTTTTACGTTTTCGACAATATTTAATGAGCTAAGTACCGATAGCATCCACTCATTAGAAATACTGACATTCGTTTGTAAGCTATTGATAAGGTCCATTTGAAAAAGTAAGGCCCAAACACCCCCGATTAGTGCACCAATCGCGATAGCCGGAAACGCTGGCATTTTTTTAATGGCCAAAACTAACAAAACAAAAAGCGGCACTAACATGTACCAAGCAATATTAAATTCTGACAATAACAGCGTTTGCATTTGAGCAATACGCTCCGCAGAATCTGCCACACTTGATTGTAAGCCGATTATCAAAAATAAGACTAAGGCTAAAATAAAGCTCGGTACTGTGGTCCACATCATATATTTCATGTGCTCAAATAAATCGGTACCCGCAATAGCAGGCGCTAAAATAGTTGTTCCAGACAATGGTGAGAGCTTATCGC
>CAZXTD010000192.1:0-7234 GCA_964643575.1 uncultured Glaciecola sp.
CGAGAAAATACGTTTTGGTTGAGCGTGTTGACGCTTATCCAAATAGTTGCGCAACTAGCTACAATTATGCTCATCCACCTCTGCCAGCGTGCAATTGGTAGAAGTTTGAGCAAAGAAAATGCCATGAGCGGTATAAACCAAAACACGGTATTAATGAAATATATAACAACAGATGTTGTGCCGTTGAGAAAATAAAAGAGTGATTTCATGTTTTTTACTACTTATGATAACCACGGAATTATAGACTATTCGGTAAGAAAACAAAAAACAATGATGAAAACACCACTGCAAATAGATGAAGATTTACCCCTAATCGCGATTTTGCGAGGAATTGAACTGAATCAAGCCGAAGAAGCGACAAACATATTGATAGAAGAGGGGTTTAAGCATATTGAGATCCCCCTAAACAGCCCAGATGCCTTGAGCAGTATTAGAATGTTAGCAGATACCTTTGGTAATAATGCGCTTATTGGCGCAGGTACTGTGACTAACCTTGAACAAGCGAAAGCTGCTTTAGCGTGCGGAGCAAACTTAATAGTTTCTCCTAACTTTAGCGAACAAGTTATGGCACTTCAAAGCCGTTCTGAAGCGCTATTTATGCCCGGTGTTATCACGCCCACGGAAGTATTTAAAGCAATTGAATTAGGCGGGCATCATCTAAAATTATTTCCTATTTCATTATTAGGTACGCACGGGCTAAAAGCACTAAAAGCTGTTATACCCAATAACGTCAAGGTTTATCCGGTTGGTGGGATTGACCCGAGTATTGAGTCCATGCAACCGTATTTAGCAGCCGGAGCAGATGGCTTTGGTTTAGGTTCTTCTTTGTATAAACCGGGTATGTCCGTGCAAGCGCTTAGACAAAATGCGAAGTTGTTTGTTACGAGTTATCTGCAAAGTGTGGGCAAAAATGACCCAAGTGAGTGCCATAGCCTAAAAAAGGGCTAAAATTTAATCCCCAACGGTACTAATTGATACACGATCACGACCACTTCGTTTGCATCGGTATAATTCATCATCGGCAATGTTAATTAATTCGCTCAACTCTAAGTTCACAGGTGAGAGCACTGTACAAACTCCAATACTCACAGTGAAGCCCACTGATTTACCCGAGTCATTGTCATTTACACTAATGAATCGGGTTTTTTGATGTATATCATTGATGATGTTGTGCTGAGCTTGAACGTCAGTTCCAGAAAGGAATATGATGAATTCTTCACCGCCATAACGCCCTATAATATCAGTATCTCGTTTGCAGTGGTTTTGCATCATAGCAGAAAATTCAACCAGACATTCGTCGCCAAGCAGGTGACCATAGGTATCATTAATATTCTTAAAGTGGTCAATATCGACTAAAACAACGCTAAAGGTTTGCGCAGTACGATAACTTGTTTTTATTGCATTGATAGCGAGTTCATTAAACCCGCTACGATTATAAAGGCCAGTTAAACCGTCTTCACGAGCTTGGGCAGCGAGTTGCAAGTTGAGTTGCTCTAGTTGTTCGGTTTTTTCTTCTACTTGTAATTTAAGACGACTTTCAAAATTGCGCATTAAATAAGAAGTGCGCTTGAGCTTTTTAGCCATGTCCGAAATTTCACGACTTGTATGATCAGCGTACAGCTCATCTGTTGAAAATTCTTCTTCATCTTTGAGCAAAGCAGTGAGTGGTTGAGTAATTTTATTTGAGAGCTTGTAGGCAAAAACTAAAAAGATACTTAACACAACCAGTAAGCCAACGCTTACCAAGATAAATTGATTTTTTATACTGGTGCTAATGCTTTCGACAGGGTCTATTACATAAACTTGCCAGCCATTTATGGTCGATGTTTTAGAGTAGATATATGCGCTCCCTCTCATCGTCATTAAAGGGAGTTCACTGATCACTTTACTTCTTAGCTCTTGGACTTTGAGCAACTCGAGGGTTTTGTATTGTTCAGCTTGATTAGAGAATACTATTTGATGATTTTGGTCGGTAATCACAATGACTTTCTGATCTGATATATCTTTTATCTGGTCTTCAAAGCTACTAATACCAAATAAATTAAGCGCTCCGTATACGATGCCATTAAATTCGCCATCATCTACTACAGGCGAAGCAATTGCTATCATTGGCGCAATAACAATGCCTCGACTCAAAAAGGTGTCTGAAACCACGTCTTGTAAACTTTCTTTTGCCTTTTCAAAATAATAGCGGTCTTTTATATTTTTATAATCTTTAGGAATGTTTGCGATGAGTGCGTTATATTTTGTGGGGGCAAAAAAGCCTAACGCGCCATCTTTTGCCACTTGCGTAATATTAAAAAATGTTGGGAAGTTAGCTTGCGATTCAATCATTAATTCTTGGTATTTTTCTTGGTTTCCACCTGCAGATATCACCTCTGCGATTCTTGAAATCACATTTTGGTGTGAATTAATAAAGTTTGTGGTCACGTTGTCCAAAAGCTTTGCACGGTTTGTTAAGTCGTCAATTTTTGATTGCGTGGCTAAGTGTATTCCTTGATAAATGAATACAAAAGATAGAATGAGTAGGGGAAGAACTAAAGTAGAAGCACAAATCGTAAAAATATTTGTGCTTAACCTATGTTGCGACGAGGCGCGAGAAAAAATCCACTCGTTTGGTAAACAGGCCACTATTGTGGCGGCAATTGCGGCGTTTAATATACCATTTAAAGCTATTTGTAAGGTTAAAATTAGACTACTGTCAGCAATAAAGTATGTATCAACAGACAGTAAAGCCCACAAAGAAGGTACGCCCAAGCTTATCCAAAATAAAAGCGAGGCCATTAATATAAATATATTCCGCTGTCGTAAATAGGCGAGTGCAGCAAATTCTGCTAAGAAGATAACGATTTGTGGCAGACCTGTTTCAGCGAATAAAAAGCTAATAAGCACGCTAAAAGCAATCGGGAGGGCGTACATAAACGGCAATACCATAATGCCGATAAATGCAAAGCTTGCACCAAACAAAAGATGGGTATCGCCTACAACGCTAATACTAAGGAAAAAATTTGTCCCAAGCGCGAGCAAACACAATAGCAAGCATAGTTGTGTACTTTCGATTTTGGATGGTTTTACATCAGTCATTATTATTGATTTTCTTATGCTGACTATGTTTATAGAACGCGGACGCTGATGCAGGACGACATTTGCGACAAACGCTTTTCGTAGACTCCATTAATATTACACTTTTTTAATGATTAATCGAGCTAATTCTGTTGCGACCTGTTCGCTTACTTTGATAGAGCTGTTCGTCTGCGAGCTGGAGTAAATCCTCAAAATCAACACTGAAATCTTCTCTAAGACTGCAAAGGCCGGCGCTAACAGTCATTTGTACAATCGATTGCCCATTTCTAAATTTAAGCTTTTCTATTTCTTGTCTTATCATTTCAATCCTTTGATTATGTTCGCTAGTTTCACCACCAACAATCATGATGATAAACTCTTCTCCGCCATAGCGGCCAATGATGTCAGTATCTCGTTTACAATGCTTTTGAATGGTTTTTGCTACCGCAACAATACACTTGTCGCCAAAGGGGTGGCCGTAGGTGTCGTTAATTACTTTGAAATGGTCTATATCAATAAGAATAAGTGACATGTTGATATGGTTGCGGACACAGTTTCGATAAGAAGTAATTGCCAAGCGGTTAAATCCTGCTCTATTTAGAAGTTGTGTAAGTGAGTCTTTTTGCGCAATGGAGTAAAGTTCTTTATTTAAACGCTTAAGCTGTTTGGTCTTGTTATGAACTTGTTCAGACAGTTGCTGCTGAAAATTGCGCATAACGTCATGCGAGTCAATTAAACGATGTGTAAGTTTAACCATTTCTGAGCTCACTTGTGCTTTATCTATGAGCGTGGGGTGTAAGTCTTTATTAGAAAGGTGTTCACTAATATCGACTAAAGGACGCGTTATTTTTCGCGATAACAAGCGAGCCACCCATGCAAATAAAGCTAAGATTAAACTCCCTGACGCCACCAATATAATAAAGTTCTTAATTAATAAAGATGTGACAGCATCGCTAGTGGTCAAAATAGTAACTTGCCAACCTGCCTTTGTTGTTGCCTGTTGAAATAAAAACGTTTGTTGATTAAACCTCAATACGTTTAATTGTTTGATTAAAGCAAGGTTAACCTTAGTAAAATCAAAGTTAGACATAAGCGGGCATTCTAGGCTTTGAGAACAAGATATTATGCGGCCTTTTGTATCGGTTATTACGTATTCGTAACCGTCCGGAATTATTGTTTTATTAAAACTCATGAGTGTTTCAAGTGGTATTGAGCCTTGCACAATGCCATCGAACTTACCTTGATTCTTTATCGGAACGGCAAGGCTCACAAGTAACAAGTCACCAAAGCCTTTACCTACAATTGCGTCAGACACTACAGGCTTTAAGGAGGTTTTAGCGTCTATAAAATATTCTCTTCTTTTAATATTAGCCCAACTTTTGTTGTCTAGTATTGCGGCATATTGCTGTGGTGCAGCTCTTAATATTTTACCCTCTTTATCGGCAATCAAGAGGCTTTCAAACATTGAGTAGTTACGACTGGTTGCTGACAAAAAAGATTGTAATGGGATTTGCTGCTCTTGTCCTACTACATCAGCAATTGTGCTCAATCCATCTAAGTGTCGCTGAAGCTCTGTATCATTAAATTGTAAAGCTTGTGTGGTTATTTCATCGATCGTTTTTGATATGGTGCGTTCGTTGTGCTGATTGGATTGCCAAATTAAAAATAATGAAATGATTAGGGCGGGTAAAGTGACTGTTAACATGCATAATGAGAATATAATTGAGGCAAGTGAAGGTGGAGCAGAATAATAGCGAAAATAAATATATTGGGTAGGCAAGAACCAACAAATCATTGCAACGATAGATGCGCATAAAAGACCATTAATTGCCAAAGTGACTGCGCTTATAAATAAGACGTCGGCTTGCATTGGGGTTGTCAGCCCATTTAATAAGATAAAAAGGGGCACCCCGAGGACTAACCAATAGGAAATGGCAGCCTGTAAAAAAAATCGACCTCTGCGGAGCAAAACATGGATCGTAAGCATTTCGAGAGAAAATATAGCAACAAGGTATGGGTCGCCGGCAAAAACTGCGGCGCTACACGAACTTATTAATACCGCGATTACGCTGGGGTTGAGCCCTCTGGTAATCAGGCACAGCAAAACAAAGAATTGGCCAAAAAAAAGATTAGTGCTGCCCAAAAAATGAAAAGAAAGGAAATAATTAAAAAACGCGCCGAGTAAGCCGAGGTTTAAGCCATATAGCAAGCTAAGGAGGGAAAAAAAACCGTTTTGCTCATCCCCCGCATTAAGTGCTGGCGAAAACTCCGTTTTAATCATGTTTGTAAGCATACTTCTTAAACAATTAAGCCGATTGGGTTGTCTTTTATAACAACTGGCCTAATTAAGCCAATCGTTACGATTTTAGTTATTATTGACGACTATCAGTCTTACTATTGGTTGGAAGCAACATACACCAACGCAAGATTATCACTATAACAAGTTATGGCAAAAAAGTAAGTGCTATTCTACTTGATCGAAGCGACTCACTAAAAATGTGATAGCTTTTTAAATTCAACTAGGCATAAAAAAACCTCGGTCATTTTCATGCCGAGGTTTTGTGTATTTCGTGCAAGTCCTAAAAGCTATTTACTAGTAAGGTCTTTTTGCATGCTGTTCATGACAGTTTTATCTACCTTCGCAATGGTAGCGTCTTTATGGGCGATTACGTTAATCGTCATTGTTTCTTCATTGAATGTCAATGTTGCCATTGCTCTGTCGCTCACGAGCGCAGCATTTTCAACGATTGCTACTTCTGCTTGCTTGAATACTAAGTTAGATTCGATTTCTTGACTCATACATTCGCTATTTACGGCGAAGGTTGTTTTGTCGATACAATTAAACGGCTTAGCATCACCTGCAGAAGGAGTGGCAGCTTGCGCAATGGCAGCCGCAGATAAGATCATAGCAAGTGATAGTGTCTTGATGATTTTCAAAAGTAACTCCTTGATTATAAAACATGCTTAAACAGGAGATCGTGAAAAGTTAATATTTTTAAAAAAATAACAAACCAGATTGACTGCAATAAGCGCTATGTTGGTGATTCGATGGCTAGAGTATAATACAAAATAACCAAACTATCAATTAGGTTCATATGAATATTACAGTAATATTACAATGATTTGAATTTTACATTTCAATATTGATTTTTTAATTGGGGGTAATTAAAGATGGGGTTGAAATGTACACAACAGTGGCGCCTATCTACTAATTTGTTGAGATAATTTTGAACTCTATTGCTGTTTGAATCAAAAAAACACGCCGAAGCGTGTTTTTTTGATGGTTTAAAGGTATCAATTAAAATACCAATGTATTGTTTGAAATAATCATCCCTTACATTCAGCTATTTAAAAAGCCAAAGCGAGCGATTCGTTGTTTAGATACCGTCACCGTCTCCAAACTCGTGCAATCCGCACTCGCGCTTGAGACCAAAAAAGCGAGTGTCTTGCTCAGTCATTCCGGCTTCCAGCGGTCGAGTGGTATGCCAGTCACCAATAGATACATAGCCTTGATCCCAAAGCGGATGATAAGGTAGGCCATGCTTTTTCATATACTGGTGCAATTGGCGGTTGCTTAAATCAATGATAGGGTGCACTTTGAACTGTTTGGCTTGCTTTTGCATGACATTTAGATTTTGTCTACTATCAGATTGACTGCGTCGTAGTCCAGCAAACCAAGTCTGTGCGCCGAGGTCGTTAAGCGCGCGTTTCATGGGCTCTACTTTATTAAGTGCGTTATATTTGGCTAATCCATCGCTACCTTGTTCCCACAATTTACCAAAACGGGCTTCCTGCCATGCTGCGCTTATGGGTGCATTATATACTTGTAAATTAAGATTAAGCTTTTCAGTTAGTTGGTCAATAAACTGATAGGTTTCAGCAAATAAATAACCAGTATCTGTTAATACCACCGGTGTACCAGGTGCTACCTCATTTATCAAATGAAGCATAACCGCAGATTGCGCACCAAAACTCGAAGACATAACGTGGGTGCCAGGCAAGTGCTCAAAGGCCCATTCAACTCGTGCCCTTGCATCAAGCTTTTCGAGTTGAGTGTTGAGTTCAGATAGCGATTCCTTATCGGTATGTTTCAGTTCGCCTATTCCTGCAGATTGCGAATCAGAAATATCCAACAAGTTTTCTGCTTCTTTTATTTGACTAAGCATAAAAG
>CAZXTD010000193.1:0-7233 GCA_964643575.1 uncultured Glaciecola sp.
TGTCACAAAAGGATTGCTATCATTGCGTCGCGCCAGCGGTGACACTTCCCAAGGATATTCGGTAATAAACGTAGGTTGGTCCAGCTTTTCTTCTGCTGTGGCTTCGAATATTTCGCATAAATATTTACCCGCTCCCCAAATACCATCAACCTCTGGCTCTTTTATATGTAATTGCTTGGCCATTGCTTTGAGTTCATCAAGATGATTTTCTGGATCTTTTATGGCCGCAGCATTTGCTTGTGGCCAGTATTTTAACACTGCATCTGCCATAGACAAACGAGCAAAGGGCTGTCCAAAGTCATACTCTTTGACTTCTTGCACATCGCCATTTGCGTCGCGCAGATGATTTTTGATTAAGGTCGTTCCTAAAACTGATTGCGCCACCTCACGCAGCATGTCTTCGGTTAAATTCATCAGGTCTTTGTAATCGGCATACGCCTGATAAAACTCTAACATAGTAAACTCAGGGTTGTGACGCGTAGACAAGCCTTCATTTCTGAAGTTTCTATTTATTTCAAACACGCGTTCAAAGCCGCCCACAACTAAACGCTTGAGGTACAATTCTGGCGCAATTCGTAAATACATATCGATGTCGAGTGCATTGTGATGCGTGACAAAAGGTTTTGCTGTTGCACCACCAGGGATAACTTGCAACATCGGTGTTTCTACTTCCATGAAGCGGCGGTCGCTTAAGTAACGACGTATACCGTTGACAATTTCGCTACGAATACGAAAGGTATTGCGAGTATCAGGATTAGTAATTAAATCAATATAGCGCTGGCGATATTTTGTTTCTTGGTCGGCTAAGCCGTGGAATTTTTCGGGCAGTGGGCGCAGTGACTTGGTTAATAGTTCAAACTCAGCCATATTCACGTACAAATCGCCTTTACCTGATTTATGCAAAGCGCCGCTCACACCAATAATATCGCCAATATCTAAACTGCCATATTTTTCTTTAATCAGCTTTTGTGCTTGCTTGTCTGCATACGACTGAATACGCCCTGTCATGTCTTGCAAAAGTAAAAACGGACCGCGTTTTGCCATAACTCGGCCAGCAATACTGACCTGATTATTTTGTTCAGCAAGGCTTTCTTTTTCTTGTTCGCCAAACTCACCTTGTAGGTCTTGAGCATAATGCTCACGCCTAAATTGATTGGGATAACCGTTTGAAGAGCAGGTTTCGCGTATTTTATCTAGTTTAGCGCGGCGCTCTGCGATGAGTTTATTTTCGTCTTGTTGCTCAATTGTCATGTAGCGTTCCATTTGAGATTGTGTGTTTGTGAATAAGGGCGAGTATTCAACCCAATAATATTTATAAACCTGATTTTAAGCTGGCAATAATAAACTTGTTTAAATCACCGTCGAGCACAGATTGCGTGTTACGTGTTTCAACGCCAGTGCGTAGGTCTTTAATACGCGAGTCGTCTAACACGTAAGAACGTATTTGGCTGCCCCATCCAATGTCTGACTTATTATCTTCCATCGACTGCTTTTCTTCATTTTGCTTTTGAATCTCCAGCTCGTACAATTTTGCCTTAAGCTGCTTCATCGCTTGATCTTTGTTTTTATGCTGCGAGCGGTCATTTTGACACTGCACCACCGTATTGGTCGGTATGTGCGTAATTCTCACTGCGGAGTCAGTTCGGTTAACGTGCTGCCCACCTGCTCCTGATGCTCGATAAGTGTCGATACGTAAATCTGAAGGGTTGATCTCAATGTCAATATCATCATTGACTTCTGGATAGGCAAACACAGATGCAAAAGAAGTGTGACGACGACTGCCCGAGTCAAAAGGCGATTTACGAACCAGTCTGTGCACGCCTGTTTCGGTCCGCAGCCAGCCAAACGCATATTCACCGCTGAATCTTATAGTCGCGCTTTTTATGCCTGCTACGTCTCCGGCTGAGACTTCGATAAGCTCAGTTTTAAAGCCTTGCGCTTCGCCCCAGCGCAAATACATTCTAAGCAACATATCTGCCCAATCTTGCGCTTCTGTGCCACCAGAACCTGATTGCACATCAATATAACCGTCGTTGATGTCGTTAGGCCCTGAAAACATTCTTCTAAATTCTAAGGCTTCTAGCTGCTTCAGCAAATCGGCAAGCTCTTGCTCAGCCTCATCGAAGGTTTCTTGATCTTCGGCCTCAACCGCTAGTTCGAGCAAGCCTTCTACGTCTTGTGTACCCTGCTCTAACTGCGTAATTGTACCCACGATTTGTTCGAGTGAAACTTTCTCTTTACCCATTTTTTGGGCATATTCAGGATTATTCCAAATATCAGGGTCTTCAAGCTCACGGCTGACCTCTTCTAGGCGTTCAACCTTAACATCGTAGTCAAAGATACCCCCTAAGCGAATTGGCTCGCTCACGGATATCTGACAAGGCATTGGTGATTGGATTTACTTCAAACATGGGAATTAAGGACGTCTTTTTAAGATGAAAATATAATAAGCGAAGTGTACCCAAAAACAGGGCTTTTGGGTAGCGCTATAAAGACTATTCGCTAGATGCCATCGCCCGAGTAAAAGAAACAGCTTGCTCGCCTAAGCTATGTAGCTTTTTAATCGTTGCTTCATCACTTATCACTCCGGCGTCATTGACCAATTTAGATACGCCACTTATGGCATGCTGGCTAGGATGTACAAACATGCCGATATTGCCCAAAAGCATACGCAATGGAACTAAGCCTCTAATGCCACCTAGTCCGCCAGGAGAAGCTGCCATCAGGGTTGCAGTTTTTCCTTTGAAGGCTTGCAAAGGTGTCTCACCTTCAGCTTTACGCGAGGCCCAGTCAATAGCATTTTTCAACGCTGCGCTGTAGCCGCTGTTATATTCAGGGTTTGCAATTAAAAATCCGTCGCTAGCAAACATTAGCTTTTTAAGTGCAATAACACTATCAGGAGCGCCATGCTCGGCCTCGTAGTCTTCACTAAAAATAGGGGCGAGATAGTCGTTAAGATGAATAACAGTGACCTTTGCCCCCGCTTGTTCTGCGCCTTGGGCTGCAACTTTAACAATACTCTGATTGAAAGAGTCTTTTCGTAAACTGCCGCTAAAAGCCAATAATTGCGTCATAATAATCCTTACGTTCGTTAATTAGTTTAGTACTGCTGCTATACCGATATTTTGAGATTGAATTCTGTTATCAAAAATTAAACTAAATTTTAGTCTTCCGTAATTTAAGATAGCTCACATAAATACACGTAAAATAATGCTTACGCACGCTAAACTATTTTGTTCAAACTCCGATAAAGTTTTTAAGTCTGTCTAATCTTTAACCATATCGAGTGCAAACCTAATGTTTTTCAAATCGACAAAAAATAATAAGATGAGTCGAGTACTAGAACAAGCAGTAGACGCCATTGTAACAATCGATGAGAACAACATTGTCAGCTTTTTTAATCATTCTGCGGAAGTTTTATGGGGCTTTAAAGCAGACGAAGTCATTGGTAACAACGTAAAAATGCTAGTGCCTCAAATGCATCGCACTCAGCACGACCGTTATGTAGACGCTAATCGTCAAACAAATGTCGACAAAATCGTTGGCAAATCAAGAGACGTAGAAGTTGAGCGCAAATCAGGGGAAAAGATTTGGTGCAACCTTTCTATATCGAAGGTAGAAACACCAAAAGGGCTTCACTATACAGCCTTCGTCAAAGATATAAGTGCTCAAAAAGAGAGTCTAGAAAGAATTGACAAGACCCTTGAGCAGTGTATCGACAGCGTAGTTTCAATTGATGAGAATAATAACATTATCTTTTTCAATGCCGCTGCTGAAAAATTATGGGCCTGCTCTAGAGATGAAGTTATCGGTAAAAACGTTAAAATATTAGTGCCAGACGACATCAAACCCAACCACGATGCCATGGTTAACCGAAACCGAGACGGTGGTCCTGATAATATAGTGGGACGCTCGCGAGACGTGCAAATTCATAGCTTTAAAGGCGAGTCTATTTGGGTCAACTTGTCTCTTTCAAAAATTGAAACTAATGGTGCTGTGTTATACACAGCTTTCGTTAAAGATATCAACGAGGAACGCAAGCAAGCTGATCAAGTCAAACTGTTAAGCTTGGTGGCCAATGAAACCAATAACTCCGTGATTATATGCGATGCTAAAGGCCTAATCGAATACACCAACCCTGGTTTTTCGAAACTAACGGGGTTTAGAGCAGATGAAGTTATTGGGAGTAAACCCGGGGCGTTTTTGCAAGGAGCACACACCTGCAAAGCCACTATCGCTCGTATTTCAGAGAACATCAAGAAACAGCGACCGTTTTACGAAGAAATCTTAAACTATGATAAACAAGGAAGATCGTACTGGATAAGTCTTAGTATCAATCCTGTATTTGACGAGCATGGCTCGCTCAACCAATACATTTCTATACAAGCCAATATTGATTCGACCAAAAAAACGGCGCTCGAAAACGACGTCAAAATAACCGCAATGAATAGAGCAAACCTTGTTGTAGAGTGGAGCCCACAGGGAGACGCTATTTCTGCTAACAAACTGGCTTTGGATTCTTTTGGCTGTAATAATGCAAATGAGCTTGGCAGCATCACTGGTCGAATTCACGAAAAACTCAGCGACGCTCAACTTGCCACCTTAAATAAAGGTGATTCAGTACAAACAGACCTCGCTTATGATACTAGTGCTAGACGAATGTTACTGTCTGTAGTATTGAGTCCGATTGCGGATGAAACAGGCGCGATTGCGAAAATATTTATGTATGGCGCTGACGTATCTCAGCGCAATGCCGTACTCAACGAAACCCATGCCGCCATGGCGCAAGTGCTCGATAGAATTTCTGGCATTGTGCAGACAATAAATACCATTTCATCGCAAACTAACTTATTGGCATTAAATGCTGCAATAGAGTCGGCCCGCGCCGGTGAAGCTGGACGAGGTTTTGCAGTTGTTGCCGATGAAGTACGAAACCTCGCTGGCAGCACAACCGAGTCGGCAACAGAAATCGGTAGCCTTATTGAAGAAACAAAAGAGCACGTTGATAAACTAGCTGGTTATATACAAGGTAAATAGGTCATCTATAAGGACACCGTGAAAAAGGCAGGTAAGCCCTTTTCACGTCTTAATGCATCAATTTGCCTATGTTACATAGCTTGCATTGTTTGAATACCCAAGATTTCTAAGCCCGTTTGCATAGTTTTTGCCATCAAAGCATTAAGCTGTAGCCTGGTCGACTTTTGTTCAGCGCTCACCTCAGCTTTTAAAATTGGGCAATTTTCATAAAACCGCGAGAATAAAGTTGCCAACTCATACAAATATGCGCACAAAATATGAGGTGTTGCTTCTTTGGCAACAATCTCCAATGCATCTTGGAATTGCAATAGATGCAACGCAAGCGCTTTCTCATCACTATGTTCTATAATGATACTACCGTTGACCTCAGTTTCTTGTATACCGGCCTTCCTGAAAACACTTTGGGTTCGAGTATATGCATATTGGATATAAGGCGCTGTATTGCCTTCAAAGCTCAACATCGAATCCCAGTCGAACACGTAATCAGTGGTTCTATTTTTACTTAAATCGGCGTATTTAACGGCACCTATGCCCAATTTAGTCTTGGTTTCTTGCAGACTAGCAGCAGAGATATCAGGCAAACGTTTAAGAATCAGTGCCTCAGCACGTTCAATCGCCTCTTCTAACAAATCCACAAGCTTGATTGTACCGCCGGTGCGTGTTTTGAATGGTTTATTGTCTTTGCCTAACATCATGCCAAACGGACAATGTTGATAACTTTCGTTATCGCCTAAAAAGCCTGCTTTACGTGCAACTATTTCGGTTTGTTTAAAATGTAATGCTTGACGCGCATCAGTAAAAATTAGGGTGCGATCAGCCTTTAATTGCTTCGAACGGTATCTAATTGCAGCTAAATCGGTTGTCGCATAAAGATACCCGCCACCCGATTTTTGTACGATGTACACTGCAGGTTTACCGTTTTTGTCGGCAAGTTCGGGTAAAAACACCACTTGTGCGCCCGCATCTTCTTGCGCAATATCTTGGGCTTTTAAATCCGAAATGACTGGCGCTAAATCATCATTGTATGCGCTTTCGCCCATCACGTCTTGACGACCTAAACTCACACCAAGTTTTTCGTAGACTTCTTCTGAGTGACTAATTGAAATATCAATAAAGCTCTGCCATAGCGACAAACATTTTTCGTCACCGCCTTGCAGTTTTACCACATATTCACGCGCAATATCGGCAAAGCCTTCTTCTTCATCAAAACGCACTTTTGCTTCACGATAAAAGTCTTCGAGGTCGCTCAACGCGGTCTCGGCAACTTCATTTTGTTTAAGTTTATCGTTTAAGTGGGCAAGCAACATACCAAATTGTGTACCCCAGTCACCCATATGATTTTGTCTAATGACTTTATGACCTAGCCGCTCTAGACACTTCACCACGGCATCACCAATAATGGTTGAGCGTAAATGCCCTACATGCATCTCTTTGGCAAGATTAGGCGCTGAATAGTCAACAACCACCGTTTGCTTATGCATACTAGGTGCAACACCCAAATTATCTTGCGCTAGCGCCTGCGTTACCTGTTGGGATAACCATGATGCATCCAAATGGATATTAATAAACCCCGGACCTGCTACTTCTAAATTTGAAGCAATGTCATCTAGTTCGACTGTATCTAAGATTTTTTGTGCTATTTCGCGAGGATTTTGTTTAGCTTTTTTTGCTAGCGCCATCGCGCCATTAAACTGGTATTCACCAAAGCCTGGCCTGTTTGCTTTTGCAACAGGCACTGGCGCGTCTTCAAAGCCCAGTTTTTTTAAGGCTTGCTCAAAACGCGATACTAAAATTTGTTGTATTTGCATAATGTGTATTCTTTTTAAATTCTATTGTTCGCGAGTAGCGGCAAAGGTAATATCGGGATGGCGTTCTTGTGCCAACGACAAATTAACCATTGTCGGCGCAATATAAGTTAAGTTATCGCCGCCATCATAGGCGAGATTAACTTCCGTTTTGCGTTTGAATTCATCGACCTTGCGCGCATCGCCATACACCCAACGTGCCGTGCTCACATTTACATGCTCGTATAGCGCGTCTACGTTGTATTCAGCCTTTAAGCGAGCAACAACCACATCAAATTGCAATACACCTACCGCACCCACAATTAGGTCATTGTTCTGAAGCGGCCTAAATACTTGTACTGCGCCTTCTTCTGATAGTTGTATCAAACCTTTAAGAAGCTGCTTTTGTTTG
>CAZXTD010000194.1:0-6164 GCA_964643575.1 uncultured Glaciecola sp.
CCTTTACACAAAACGCTACCGCCGGCACGTCCAATATCAACTTGCGTGGTTTAGGGGTTGCATCAACGCTTGTTTTGCTTAACAACAAACGCCAAGTAGTGACTGCCCAACCAAACAACGGTGGTGTGAACTTTGTTGATACTAGCTCGTTAGTGCCTATGATTGCCATTGGCAGAATGGAGGTTGTCAAAGATGGTGCCTCTGCCTTATATGGCTCCGACGCGGTTGCTGGTGTCGTTAACTTTATTACTAAGAAAAACTATGATGGCGCCTCTATCTCGGTCGACTATCAAGATGGTGCACACGGTGACAATAAAGAATATGTATTGCAAGGTTTGTGGGGTGCCGCCGGCGACAATGGTAGCTTAATGGCCGCGGTAAGTTACACCAACAGAAGTCCATTACTTACCTCCGATCGTCGTTTAGCCAGGCCACAAGATGATACAAGTTCGCTTGGCATGCCGGGCGCATTTTTCATTTTACCACCAATAACAGCAGCGCCAACGCCGATTATCGACCCAGGCTGTTCTACTTTTGGAGGTTCGCCAATTTTACTTGCGCCTGCGGGCGTAGGCCCAGGTGGCACTGATGTTGGTTTTTGTGGTTTTGACTTTGGTTCGACATACTCGTTTGTACCCGACGAGACGCGTGTAAATGCGTACTTTAAAGGCACGCAAGATCTCACCGATGACATTGAGTGGATCACAGAAGTTAGCTATGCACGTAACCGCGCAGAGCGCGGTGGTTCGCCTTCTTTCCCAATTTTGACCTTACCTTCAGTGCCGGCTGATCATCCAAATAACTTTTTTGGTTTCCCGGTGTCGTTTTTTGGGCGTGAGCTAGGCAATGGACAACCAGGCGATCCAGCACAAACTGAATCAGATACCTTTCGTTTTAGTACCATGGTACAAGGTGAGTTAGACGATGGTTTCTGGGAAGTAAGCTACACCGCAGCGCGCAACGACTTTATCTTTACAGTGCGCGATACTTTAGCACAAGAGTTTCAAGATTCTTTGCGTGGTTTTGGTGGCTTAAATTGTGACAGAACAAGTCCCTCGGCAGTTGCTGGGCAAGGTGGTTGCGAATATTTCAATCCCTTTTCATCTAACTTTATGAGTCCTAATCCACAATCGGTAATAGATTCATTTACCGCTCGACAAACCATTGATTCTGAATCAAACCTTGAAGTGTTTGAAGCATTTGTTTCAACCGATGTTTTTGAAATGAATGGTGGGTATGCAGGGTTAGCGGTGGGAGCCCAATATCGCTATCAAGATCTGACACAAGATTACGATGATCTATCGAACCAAGACCGCTTTGCCTTTGTTATCGGTAATGCCGATATATATGGCGAACAAGATGTTACCGCGCTGTTTGGTGAACTAGCCATGCCAGTTACCGATGAATTAGACGTTCAAATTGCACTGCGTTATGAAGATTACGGCGGTACAACTGGCGACACACTTGATCCCAAAATTGCAGCCTCATGGCGGGTTAGTGATGACTTTTCGTTACGTGGTTCATGGTCTACGTCTTTTCGTGCACCATCAATATTCCAACGTGACGGCGGTGCGACCAGCTTAAACCAGATGGTTGACCCACTCACAGGTGGCGCTGCCTTTGCTGCCGCGCGTGCATCGGGTAACGAGGGCTTAGTACCTGAAGAGTCAACGGCTTATAACCTGGGTTTCTCACTTGAGCTTGTGGACGATTGGTCTATTGAACTAGACTATTGGAGTTTTGACTTTAAAAACCTCATTATTCAAGAAAGCTTCCAAGCTATTTTGAATGCAGACCCTCAAAACACCGATCTTGTTATCCGTGCAGGCGACCCTTTAAATGGTCCTTTGCTGCAGGTAAATACGACTTATGTGAATGCAAGTTCGCTGAATACTAGTGGTTTTGACTTAGTCACCAGTTATAAAATAGAAACTGAAGTAGGTACCTTTACACCCTCGTTAAATGCCACATATGTTACCGATTATGAGCTTGACGACCCACAAGCAGGCATTGTTGATGGAGCTGGTTTAAGAAACTTCAATAACATTGGTGTTTCTAATCCAGAATTGCGCTTTAACTTAGGGCTCAATTGGAAATATGAGTCTTATGGTGCAAACATATTTGGTCGCTTTATTAGTGATTATGATGACGACCAAAACTGCTCTGTTCCCGCGACTGACCCTAACGATCCGACGCAAGGACCACCTACATGTTCTCATACTTCTGGCGCTTATCGAGGCGTCGACAGTCACTTCACTATTGATGCACAGTTAAATGTCGACTTAGGGAGTGTGTTTGATACGGACAATGCTTATGTATTGACAGTGGGTGGCATAAACCTAACAGACGAAAACCCACCTCAAGTATTTACTAACAGTGGTTTTGACTCAAAGGTGCACGATCCTAGAGGTCGTCAGCTGTATGTGCGCTTAGCGGTTGGTTTTTAACTCGCTTCAACGAGTAAAGCCTGTAATTAAAACGCCGCGTCAAAGCGGCGTTTTTTTAACCTTGTAAATGGCAGCTTTTGTAGTGTTTTGAATGAGGACATAGTCTTTTGAAATTTACCATCTTATTTGTAATTTGTATTATTAGTTTTTCATCTTTGGCCTCTTTCAAAGGTCCATCACCTTGGCCCGAAATTCGTAAACAAAGAATTGCTAGTTTGCTACCTCAGGCCTTAAGTGCCGCTGGCGTTGACGCGTGGATTGTGGTCTGCCGTGAGAATGATAACGACCCTCTTGCCGATCATGTAGGGTGCGAGAATGCTGGCCAAACAGCAGTTTTTATGTTTTATAACGACAAAAATGGCTTTCAATCGATGGCGTTTTCGCCTGCGGGCGAGTCGAAGGCTCTCGCCGAAACACAATTTTTAGATAGAGTAGTATCTGTTGCCAGAAATGATTCAGCACTTACTCAGGCCGCTGAGTTTTTGAAAAAGAAAGATTTTGCGCGAATTGCTATCAATATTTCAAAGAACAACGCGCAGGCCGATGGACTCAGCTATACCCAGCACCAACAACTTACTTCGGCTTTAGGAGATGGACTTAGCGAACGTCTTGTTAGTGCTGAAGAAGTGGTTTATCAATGGTTATCTATAAAGTTACCAGCCGAAATAGACATCATGCGCAAAGCTGCCGCTATAACTGCCCAATGGCAAATTGAGGCATACCAGCAAATCGTGCCAGGGCAAACTACTGATGCTGATGTTGCGCTTTTTTTGAAAACCAAAATGCGTGAAGCAGGCGTGGGCGATGCTTGGGCACCCGACCAAAACCCGAATGTTAATTCGGGCACAGACCGAGGTCATTCTCATGCGACCAATAAGATCATTCAACCAGGTGACGTGATACAAACTGATTTTGGTATTCGCGTATATGACCGGTGGGTGACAGATATTCAGCGCTTTGCCTATGTACTTAAAGAGGGCGAAGACAAAGCGCCAGAGGATATTAGCCAATATTGGGAAAATGCCAAACAAGGCAGAGATGCCGCTTTTAAGGCAATGAAACCTGGCGCAAGAGGCATTGAAGTAGACGCTGCGCAGCGCGCTGTGATGGATTCTACAGGCTCACTTCCACTTATGTGGAGCACAGGCCATCCTGTTGGATATGTAGCGCACGACACAGGGCCCAATTTAGGAGGTTCAAAAGCGGTTGCAGTTAGACCAGCATCAAAAAGAAAGTTACAAGAAGGAATGACATTTGCCTTTGATGGGTTTTATAGCTGGTCTTTAGCAAACGGCTATCCTAAAACCATTTCTGTTGAAGAAATGGTGCATATTACCAAAGACGGAGCTGAGTATTTAATTGAGCCACAAGTGGAATTAGTATTAATTCAATAACCACTCTAATCTCAAGCAATATTCGCGTTATGGCACCAAGTTTCCTGTGTTTAACCCATATATTCTTCAAACTATTCTAATTAGTAACACCTGCAACTTTTAACAAAATCAAGACGTAAGTGCTTAAAAGAATGGTGAACTATATTTCAATTTGGAGAATAAAATGACTGCATTGTCGCCTAGGGTTGCCGCCAACTGTGCAAATACAGCAGGACATATTTTGGGAGCAAAGCGGGTAGACGGCGCTTTTCCCTCTAATCATAGTTTTGGACGAGGCGTAGGAAATGAACGCCCAGCACCGCCAATACCTGGCATAAACCCTTACACCGGCTGGGCAGGTTTTAATGGACGGCATGCCTTCGTGATAAAAGGAAGGTCTAATGTCACGTTTACACATCCGTTTGGCGCGGCAATGCCAGGAGAAGGCAACCGCTCAAATGACATGCTCATTACGTTTCGCGGTAGTTCGATGATTTTACAGGACTATATTGGTGTTGATTTGGCAATGGCGCCGTCAATGAGCTCAAAAGGTTTTATGGTGCATGGCGGGTTTAATACTATTTTTAAGAGCTGTCGAGCCGACATTGATGGCGCCATAAACAGTTTATGGTTTGATAACCCCCATATGCATACGATTCATATTTGTGGACACAGCATGGGAGGTGCTTTAGCCACATTATGCGCTGAATACCTCATTGATAAAGGATTCAATATTTATTTGTATACTTTTGGCGCCCCAAGAGTGGGAGTACTTAATCATGCGAACTATATGTGGTCAAAATTAGGCACAAATATTCGCAGGTATTATTATGGAAATGATTTCATCACTTGGTTACCCGTGCTTCCTTATTGGCATCTGCCTGGCATTCGACTGACTTCTCCTCGAGGTGAGGGCTTTATGTCAGCAATGAGCCACGGTGATTATTTTAAGTATAATGGCCTCAATATTGAACATCAGGCAACATCGGTATCAAATTGGATATCTACAGATATGAAGCAAGAAGTTAAAAACTTGTTTGCTGCTAATCCGCCCAGATACAGAAGCGCGACCGCATTTAGAATACTGTTAAAAGCTTTAGGTTTGATACTCAGAACCGTTGGAGGGCTGACGCTATTTATCGGCGTCACAATACTTGACCAAATCGTGCACATGTTGACCTTTATGTTCAATACCAACAGAAAAGGCAATACCTCGGTGGTGCTTTCGGTAGTAAAATATGCGGTGGGTATTCTTGGTATGCCATTTGTTTCTACGGGCAAGTGTATTAGAACTTTTTTGACGTATGTTTTTAATCGCTTATTTTCGACCGTTAGTACTGAGACTCAATTTGCTTTGGCACATGCTGCAAGGGCTGAGAGGCCTGTTGTGAGGTTTGACTAAGCCTCAATATGATAAAGCGTTTTTATCGTCGCCTAATTGAATATGGTTTACTTGTAGATTACTCTTAAGCAAGACGCTGCGCTTTAGCTTTCAGATTAATTTTCTACAGAGAAAACCATGACCGAAGACATAGAACAAATCCAAAAACTTACCGATATGGTAGTCGAGTATTTACTCACCTATAGCTTTCAAATAGCAGGTGCCATATTCGTATTTGTTTTGGGTATGTGGATTGCCGGGAAAGTGGGCAAGAAAGTCGAAAACCTGATGCTGAAACGCAAAATTGATGTCACTTTAAGTGCATTTACCGGTAGTATCGTCAAGGTCATTTTGATAGTGATGGTCGCCATTATTGCTTTGCGTAATTTGGGGATAAGCGTTACGCCATTGTTGGCAGCTATCGGTGCGCTCGGCTTAGGTTTTGGTTTGGCGATTCAAGGCATGCTCTCTAATTATGCCGCTGGTTTCACCATTATTATTACGCGGCCTTTTGTAGTGGGCGATACCATTCAAGTGCAGGGCGTAAACGGCTTGGTGTCAGAGGTGCAATTGGGTTACACCATACTGATTGATGAAGACAGCGTGCGTATTCAAATACCCAACCGCTTAGTTATTGGCGAAATTTTGCATAACTCTAATAACAACAGCCTAGTAGAACTCTCTATTGGTGTGTCTTACGACAGTAATACGCAAGAAGTAACGGACCTTATTAATAGTGCCTTGGCGGGCTTATCTGATATCGCAAAAGAAAATGACCCAATTGTGGGTATCGATAATTTTGGTGACAGCAGTATTAACTTTGGTGTACGTTTTTGGGCACCTACGACAAAACACTATCAAGTGCGTTATCAAGCAAACAAGTTGATTCATGACGCTATCATCGAAGCTGGGGTTTCTATACCGTTTCCGCAACGTGAAGTTAAGATGCTTTAAGGCGTGTTA
>CAZXTD010000194.1:6174-7115 GCA_964643575.1 uncultured Glaciecola sp.
TTTTTAAATATTGCTTGAAACCTTTGATATTTCAGGAGGGTGAGAAATGACGTCAACAATATTTTTGGCAAAAACCAAAATGATAATTGCTCTCTTAATAATCGCTACTCTCAGCCTAGTTGCGTGCAATCGAGTCCCAGACGCGCAACGTATTTATCTGACCTTTGACGATGGCCCTGATCCTAAATACACACCTGCACTTTTAAACGTGCTAGAAAAGCACAATGTAAAAGCAACCTTTTTTGTTACCGGCGCACAATCCGAAAAGTACCCTGAAATTGTGAAACAAACCTATGAGGCAGGTCATATCATTGCCAATCACAGTTATGCTCATGGTAATGCCGAACAAATGACGTACGCACAAATTGAAGCGTCTTACGACCGAACCGATAAAATAATCAGAGACATTACCAAGCAAGACATTATTTTATTTAGAGCACCCTTTTTAAGAGTGTCACCAGATAGTCGCGCCTATTTATGCAAACATAATCGTAACAGCATAGGCGCCGACTGGAATGGCTTAGATTGGGAAACACAAGACCCACAAGAAATTATCGATAACTTATTTATCAGAAAAGACTTTATTTCTGAAAAGGGCGAAGTGATCGTTTTATTGCACGATGGTGGACAAGGCGAAAACGGGACTCGCCAAGGCACAGTAGACGCCACAGATGAATTCATCACAATGATGCGGGCACGAGGCGTCACGTTTGCAAATACAGCGCCCATGCACAAAATGCAGATATCTGAAGCAGACTGTCAGTAACATCATTAATTAATTTAAACTTAGGTGAGAGATTTAATTATTTTGTGACACTTCTTTATTGCGCCGTTTTGCGTTGACTATTGACGTATGCGGCGTGTTTGTAATTACAAAAAATAAGGAATTTTCATGAAACACAAAACAATAAGTAAGGCATGCAAGGTTGGTGTTTTTGCTT
>CAZXTD010000195.1:0-7096 GCA_964643575.1 uncultured Glaciecola sp.
TTTAGTTAAGCATTAAACTTTGATTATTGCGACAAATTGGCGGTCTGTTCTGAGCATAAAGCCGTCACTCACAAGCTGAGATCGAACAGAACAAAAAAACTGTTTCCCATATTCGAATGTGTTTAAAAATCCAATTCTAACCTCCTAACTTTTATTGAAAAGCGGCCGTTCGTCTGAAGGACTGTCATAGTTACCTACATTTAATACAACTCAACATGCAACGCAGGTCAGATAAAACCAAGGCTAAGCGCCGTTTTGCATGCTGTTGTTACTATGCGTGCATAGTAACAACACTTTCTTAATTGTGATATTGCTCTAGTTTATTGTATTTAATCTACTTTTTTACAATGACGTGCGCGGTTACTATGCATGCATAGTAACCGCAGAAAAAATTGTAGGTAGTGTCATCAAAACCATAGTAAGCTATTGAAATTAAATAGGTATAGAGGCTTTCTAAAATGAATCTATCTCGCAGTTACAATGCGGTCTTCATAATAAGCTGTTAGGCATGCAAGGAAGGATAAATTGGAAACACTAGAAAACGTCACCATAGACTCGGCGCTTATAACGGGCGCTTTAATATCGATGGCTTCCGTGTTTTTTGCATCTCTTATCAATCACCTATTTAGAAGTAGACAGATAAAGCATGCGGCCTACGCGAAATTCATTGAAGATATAATAGATACAGCAAGTGAGTCTTTTGGTGCGTTCCGACTTATTTTGAGCGGGTTGGCGATTGACGATGATGGTGTGGCATTTCTCAGTGGCAAAGGATGCGACAAAAAAGATATGACAAAACTACATGATGAATTCGCTCTCACTTGGGTAAAAATGCGCCGTGCGGAAGGCAAACTAGTTATTTTGGGAAAAGAAAAAGCTTCAGAAATATTTCATGAGTTCAGAACATTGCATAACGATTTTAGAGTCAAGAATCTAGGGGGTAATAGAAGTGTGTACGGCGTTAATGAGTCAGAAATAAAAAATATCTCCAAACAAGTAGACTCGATAGAAACCAGATTCTATGAATCACTACGTTTTTGATAAATGCCTAACAATGCCATAAACTCGGACGTCAAAAAGCTGCGACGCTCGTTCCTCGCTAAGCAGCTTTTTACCGCCGGTTATGGCTGTCGTTAATGTCCGCTAACGAGGAAAACGACTTTCTATAGCGATTTACGAAACCTTCAATTAATAAGGTGATTTTTAATAACACAAAAATCAATTCTAAATAATGCCTTATTTTTGCCAACGACCGCTTACTTGGGCAAAGGAGCCGCTTTAACAAAAGAGCCTGCAACTTTCGACCCAGTTACATCGTAAAGTCAATTAACTAACGATAACTTTTGCTTTTCAAAAAACCACGAGGCTACGATGAGATTTTTAAAACGTAAACAACCCGGCGCAGATTACTTGAAAATTGATGGCTTGTGGTACCCCAATACTTTTTATGAAATGTATGATAATCATCTATTACGCAATGCGCTCAAGCGTTACTGCGAATTCAGACGTTTAATGGAGCATTACAATTATTTGCTAAAAGTTCGCCAATATCACTCGACTCAAATTTATTCAATATTTAACACCTATGTAAAAGCGGGTGCGCCACAACAAATAAACATAGCCCATGCAACTAGGGCAGCAGTTACTGCAGAGATTGATACAATCATAAATGGCAACGCCGACGGTAATCATGCCACTCGCCTTCACAAAAATGCGCATCAAAAATTATTTGATGATGCTACAAGCGAAGTCTTAATGACGATGGCTACTGACCATCTAGCGCACAATGTAGTCGATACATTTTGGCGCTCGCCTATATTTTTAAAAGTACATAAATGGCGATTAAAGTACATGTGGCGTATTTGGAAGACCAACGGCTCTATCCCTACAGACAAACTCACCGCCGCTGGACTTGAGGAAGAAATAGCCAACAGCAGCAACAACGCTAGCCCTGATATCGTTTCACCTGAAGAAATGGCAGATTTTCTTACGTTTTTAACATAAGGTAAACGCTAGTGAAACAAAGCAAGTCACAATGTTTCCTGATATAAAACTAAACAATTGATAAATGAGCCTAGCGCGCTTAAAGACTATTGGCTTAGTCTTGATCTCTTAGTATTATTATTTGAAAAGCCTTGTCGCTTCATCTTCTAGAGAAACGTTCATCACGTTACTTCTTATCATAAGGCAGAGGCTCATCTCTCATCAAAAATGAAAACCCTTTGCTTTCTTTAGGAAAATACTCACGCATGCCACCGCCTTTGTTTTCGCTCGATAGTTTGCCGGCTAGCATGTCGTCAAAAGCTCTGCGCACTTGTATAAGTACATCAGGGTCAACCCGCGGTGTATTATGAGCTGGTAGCAAAGTTTTAATTTGAGGCAATTGCTCAATCATAATGTCTAGAGACTTTCGATAGGCTGTAAGATTGGTTTCGTCTGCATATAGCCATATTGGCCCTGCATAAAAACTGTCACCGGTCCACATGAGGCCATTTTGCTTATCGACTAAGGCGATAGCATCGGGTGTGTGGCCTGGAATATGTAACACTTGTAACTCGCGCCCACCAAGGTCAATGATGTCGTTGTTTGCCACTATTTGAGTAATTGTAAAGGGCTCGCCAACGTGAGTGCTTGGCGTTTTGTTGTATGGCGCAGGCATACAAAGTGCTGCTTCAGATACTTCTTCGCCGATTTGTTCTGGTGAATGGCCGTGCTGCCTACTGCGAGTAAAAGCAGTATCGAGACCGTAAATATTGTCAAACTGATAGTTTCCACCAACATGGTCAAAATGAGTGTGTGAATTGAGTACTACGATGGGCTTGTCACTCAAAAATTCGACTACTTTGCGAATATCACCAATCCCGTTCCCAGTATCAAACAGCAGCGCTTTTTGCTGCCCCTCTATAAGATAGGAAATCACCTCTTGCCACTGATTGGGTTCGTAAATGGCAGTTACGCCAGGTGCAACTTGATAAAGTTCAAACCATTCGTCAGCATATTCAATGCGTACTAAAGACGCATATTCTGGACGCGGCAGCTTGTCACAGAATTTATTCATTGATTGCGCTGGGCTCAAATCTTGTTGTAGACCAACCTTGTCTGTGCAGCCTAAAAGGTAAAAACAAACACTGAAAACACTCAAAATTTTTAGCATGTATCTTACTGGCCTTTAATTAAGTTAGAAGGTCGAGGGCAGTGTCTGGCAAAACCACCTTTCTCAAAACCGCAATAGGTTTACTCAAACCTGATTATGGACAGCAACTGTTTTAGATGAGTCTGCTTGGAATATGACCGAGCATATAAAGGCCAAATGCTTGCCTTATACTTTGACAGAAATAATCACCTTATTGTTCTGTAAGTAAATAACGCTCAAACCCAATGTTATTCTTAAAACAGCATTCAAGCGTTACGTAAACGGAATAAATCACTTAAAGTCTTTATCACAAAACGAGATTGCGTAGCACGCTTGTTGTGTCACTCCTTTGTTTTTCATTTTTCCAAAATAATTAACCCGTTGAAGCATTTTTGGGGAAATAATATCGTCGCTCTTACATCTTCTCTCATACTTGCTTTGAATTTACGAACTTTGCATTCGCAATTTTGCCAAGCGCGACTAATTCTTCAACTATCAGAAAATAAATCGAGGATTCTATGTCTGATTGACTAAACTCATTTTTTGTTTTTATTAACATATTTTTTTAGTTGTCTATAACTTTAACATGGATCGCATTTTATCTCGTAATTTGAGTTTTGAATCATTTTTATTTGGCAATAAAACCGTATAGTACAGCTCATCTCGGGCTTGTTTGATATCTTTTACAAATGCGTCTATTTCTGCCACTGCAATTACGTCTGATAAAGGCTTATAATTATGAATGACTGTTATTTTATCTTCAGTAGTCATGATTTCACGCTCATAATTAAATGCATTTTGTCCTAATTTTAGCTTTTTATCATCTAACTGCCAAGTAACGGGCTCGTGTAAATGCATGCTTATCTTGTGTGATGCTTTGACATTTTCATAGTTCGAAAGTGGAGTTGTACGATTTATTTTTTCAGGTAAAAACAAATAGCTTGATAAATTTTCACCATACAAAGGAACATACCACTGTCCATCTAGTAAATTCCAGTAATCGGATATTTCTATTACACCTTCGACCACTAATGTATTTGATATTTGGTCATCGTTGATTACTACATCATTTTTTAGAACACTAGAAGGAAACTGGCGCGTGTAGTAATCCAAAAAACTCGTTTCTATACTTTTACTGCCCTGCTGTGAAATAATCATTCGCTGGTACTGTGCTTGCTCCCCTGTCACACGGTAGGAAAAGGTAAGCATGACAGGTTTATCGTATCCTGTTGATAAATAATTCTCTTCTAGCTGGTCATCGCTAGTCACGACTTCCACGCCTTTAAGTTTTTCAAGTCCAATGGTTTGCTTATCGACCAATAAAGCGAGTCCAAAGCGTTTTATTGTACGTTGTTGTAAGTTGCCTGTTTGACCACTATTGGTTCCGTCTATCCAATAGACATCATTATCTATTTGTACCTTATTTATCACGTGGTCAAAAGCACTAGGGCTCGGCAGTCTACTATCGATACCTTCGTGATTTTGAGCTGAAACTAGCGCAGACCAAGAATCAATGCCATGCTGTGCTAACAGGCTACTAATAAGCAATGATTTGTCTTTGCAGTCGCCAAATCTTCGTTCAAACGTCTCGTTAGGATGGCTAGGCTTATGAGAATTCTCAGATAACTCTATGCCGAAATAACGAATATCGTTTTGCACAAAATTAACCACTCGTTCAACGTATTCTTCATTATTGCGAGATTGCTCCATCCAAAGCCGATTTTGACTAGTTAGCTCTTCACCCAACTGATTATCAAAGTCATAAATGTCTAGCGCCCAACTAGCAACTTCTTCCCAACTTGAAAACTCGCTAAATTCTAGGCTATCAAAATGCTGATACCAAGCAGGGTAACCATCTTCATTTCTTGTCGCTTGAACGTTGTTGTCTTGCCATTGATAATAAATATGCTGGTCTGTTTTCGTTTCTTTAACTTTAACCTGCGAGCCTACTACTTTATGATTCAATGGCTTCGAAGCGTTAGTAATAACTCTTACATTAACTTTGTCTACATCAACCAACCAACTAGTTCCAAACATAGCAAATTTTTTGTTGTTAAAAATTGGATTACTACCGTTTACACTATAAGAATAATCGATATAGTCACCCACCTGGACATCTTCTAAAATGGCAAGCGCGGTTACATGACCGGTGAGTATTTTATAGCTTAAGTCTTGCTCTTGTCTTAAAACTTCGAGCTCTGTCTTCGTCTTTTCAATAATTTTACCGTTTCTTACAAGGTTAATATTATGAATAACAAGTTCTTGATAATCTGGAATAAAGTTGAAGTAAAGTTCGGAAGCTTCGCTTAGCCCTTGCTTGCTGTTTATACGTCTAATCATCCGATAGTAATCGTTGTGCAAGCCATCAGACACGTTGAGTTGACTATCGACTAAGTGATAACTGACACTTTTTTCTTCACCGACTTTTTCTGTATTCTTATCGTTCTTCTTAAAATCCGTTATATCATTTAGGGACGTTGTCAAAGGTGTAATTTCGACCCATTGTGGGGTGTTCTTATAATCAATTTTATCTAGATAAGGCTCCTCTGCGATAGCATTGAACGATAAACATAGAGAACAGAAAATTAAGATTTTAAAGTTATTCATATAGTAATGTTTCCGTCGCTATCGAGTATTTTTTCTGAAGGTTTTGCGCACCATCAATGTCAGATTGAATTGCAACGTTGAGTAGGTAAATGCCTTTGTTGAATAGTTCAGTATCTTTGCTTGCTAAAAACAAATCACCTAACAGGATATAGGCTTCGTCAGAGTACGAAAGCGCCTTGTTAAGCCAGTATTTTGCACTTTTTTCTGAGGGCTCGACCAGGGTACCATCTAAGTACGCCTTGCTTAATGAAAGGGTGGCATCTCTATGTCCAAGCTCGGCTGCTTTGAGTAAAAGGTTCCCCATCTCTATCGTACTTTGATTGAAGTGATTACCGTCACGATACATATTGGCTAACGCGTAATATGCGTTTTTATTTTCTTCAATTGAAGCTTGCTCATATAAACGGACAGCTTTGCTAACATCTTGTCCCACTCCATTTCCTTTTAAAAACATTGTAGCGTAGTTATATAACATAGACGGGCTAGCTACTTGCACTAATTCATAATGCATCCTTGCCACTCTATAATCGGCTTTGCCGAATGCACCATTGTAGTACAAATCGCCGAGGTAAGCGTTTACGTCCAAAGACTTATTTATCGCTATTTGATGTAAAGATGCCATAGCATCTTCTTCATTTTTAATAGTGCCTTGCCCTAAGTACCTCATAATTGCCATGGTTTGTAAAACGTCATCGCTAGGTTCTTTTATTTGCTCATATGCATTGTAAGCTAATTCATAACGCTCTAGTTTCTTATATACGAGTGCCAGTTTCTCATGTGCACCTTCAACACCTAAGTTGACGGCGTCTTCAAGTCGTGACTGAGCTTCTACATATAAACCGTCACTGACTAGTTCGGTGCCTAGAGCTAGGTAAAGTGAGCTAATGCCGTTTTCGATCCCTTCATTTAAAATGTCAAATCCTTTTGCTCGGTCTTTTGGCCTCCCTTTACCAGAAAAATAACAGTATGCTAGATCGCTATAAGCTTGACCGTATTGTTGATCATATGCTTGCTGGTAGTAGTGACAGGCACGGATATAGTTTGCATCAATATGTTTGCCTTGCCATAGATGGTCGCCGTAGTTTTCTGATGCGAAATCGTTACCCATGTCGGCAGCTTTTTTATATAGTTCCAGCGCCTTTTGTATATTTTTTTCAACCTCCGTACCGTTAAAATAAAACGTCCCCAAATTGTTTATTGCCTGAGCTATTTCATGCTCAGCTCCTAGTTGGTAATAAGACAAAGCCTTTGCCAAATCAATCTCAACTTCGCCTTCCCCAGATTCAAAGATAAACCCAATGTTAGCGACACCGTTATAACTTCCTAGTGCGATACCTCGTTCGTAGTATTCGATTG
>CAZXTD010000196.1:0-7089 GCA_964643575.1 uncultured Glaciecola sp.
CGGTACTACTATACGATTACTATTATTAGCTAATAACGAACATTCACTCTAGTTATCAATCTACTATCATCACTCTCCAAGTCACTGTTTTACTGTGCCTTACCAGCAAAGCATTGTGTTCAGTTTTTTATCTACATGCATTTTATCTTTATGTAATTGTGCTATTGTTTATTTAGGGCGTTCAAAGAAAACCGCCAACACTATATATACGCACGACTCCCAAGGATTTAACAAGCAGATGAAAGACTTTCGCCAGCGCGCTCTCGATTATCACGAATTCCCCAAACCCGGTAAAATAAGCGTTGAACTCTCGACACCTGCCGCAACCGTAGACGATTTAGCCCTAGCCTATAGTCCTGGCGTTGCAGAACCAGTGCGCGAGATAGCGGCAAACCCTGACGAGGCTTATCGCTACACCGCAAAAGGCAATATGGTTGCTGTTATCTCAAACGGGACCGCTATTTTAGGCTTAGGTAATTTAGGGCCGCTTGCCTCAAAACCTGTAATGGAAGGCAAGGCTTTGCTGTTTAAACGCTTTGCCGGCCTCGACTCTATCGATATCGAAGTACAGCACCGAACCAGCGAAGAGTTTATTAACACCGTTGCCAACATTGCAGATTCGTTTGGCGGTATTAATTTAGAAGATATTAAAGCCCCTGAATGCTTCGAAATAGAAAAAGAACTAATTAAGCGCTGCAAAATTCCTATTTTCCATGACGATCAACACGGCACAGCCATTGTGACTGCGGCAGGCATGTTAAATGCGCTCGAAATTCAAGGCAAAGATATTAAGCATGCCAAATTTGTTTGTTTAGGTGCCGGTGCTGCGGCCGTTGCTTGTATGGAGTTATTAATCAAATGCGGTGCACAGCGCGAGCGTATCTACATGCTCGACCGCCAAGGTGTTATCCATACACGCCGCGACTCATTAACAGAACATAAAGCACTATTTGCGAATAATACCGACAAGCGCAGTTTAGAAGATGTAATGGACGGCGCCGACGTGTTTTTGGGCGTTTCAGGACCAGACTTATTACCCCCTGAAGTATTGTCTTTAATGGCTCCTAATCCAATTGTATTTGCCTGCTCAAACCCCGATCCAGAAATCAAACCCGCCCTCGCTCATGAGGTACGCGATGATTTGATAATGGCAACTGGGCGCTCCGACTACCCTAACCAAGTCAATAATGTGCTGTGTTTCCCATTTATATTTAGGGGCGCACTTGACGTGCGCGCTTCTCAAATTAACGATGAAATGAAAGTAGCAGCGGTAGAGGCAATTCGTAGCGTCTCTAAAATGCCAGTACCTGAGGAGGTATTAGTGGCGAGTAATAGTAAATCGCTAGAGTTTGGTAAAGACTATATTATTCCTAAGCCGATGGACCCACGTTTATGTAGAACAATCGCCACTGCTGTTGCAGAAGCAGCCATTGCCTCGGGTGTTGCAGCAATAGAAAGCTTGCCTGAGAATTACTTAGAGGATTAAGTTTAGCGTCGCATACTAGGCGCGCTGTTAACGCGTTAAATTGCTAGCGCTAGCAAAGCACGATAGTAGGGCGTGACTTCTTCTACCACTTCTTGCTGCTGTTTTGATAAGTGAATATCGGGGGTTTCTGCAAAAGCAAAACCTGTTGATTTTTCTACACTTTTGTACCAGTGACTTGCCCAAACACCGTCGCTTGAGCGCGGTCCTTTAGGCCAATTCAACATTAATAAATCAAAATTAATATCTAATGCAGTACAAATTTTCTGCATTTGCTGAATCGGGTTTTGTAACACCGATAACGAATCCACCACAGGAATAGCTTGTTGAGTAATCGCAGATATTTCTTGGTAGAGCTCATACTGGCGTTTAATGCCAATATCATCTGCGCTGCATTCTCCGCGGCTTTTGGTATACGAATTAACAATATAGGCAGGGTCTCTAATTAAAAAGCAGTGACGCAGATTAGCTGTCCACGACATATCACAAGCTTTAGTCATATGATGAGTCATATGCTTTTGATATTGTAAGGGAGAATCGCATTCGCCTTCACTCATTTGTTTGGCTACCACATCATAATCCGTATCTTGCGATTTAAGGATGTCATCAAACATAGGGTGAGGGCTTTGCGTTTGGTTTAAGTAGTAGGCGTAAAAAGGTTCGTCTACCACTGAGCAGTCTTTTCGATTTTCCCAGCTTCGCATCATCGCTGTAGAGATGTTTCTTGGTCCTGACCACATTGCTATTCGGGTTTTTGGGAGTTGCTTGATCATAGACTATTCCCGTTTGCGATTAGTGACGCTTTTTTGTGCTCTTCCTCTATTAGCTTTACGTAAAGCTGCTCAAGCTGCTTGGTTTTGTAAGTTGTGCCTTCACCTATTTTACGCCCGTCCACAACAGACACTGGCGTTAAACCTGCAAATGTACCGGTAATAAATGCCTCGTCAGCGGCGTATACATCTGCAAGGGTAAAGTTCTTTTCAAACACAGGAATATCGTTTGCTTTGCAGACATTAATCACGTTGCGCCGAGTAATACCATCAAGACAAAAATCCCCGCTAGAGGTCCACACTTCACCTCTTGTAATGATAAAGAAATGCGTGGAGTTGCAAGTGGCAACAAAGCCGTGCGGGTCAAGCATAAGCGCTTCATCAACTTGCGCTTTTGCAGCTTGTATACACGCGAAAATACAGTTGAGTTTGCTATGGGTATTAAGCTTAGGGTCTTGCACGTCAGGGTAACCGCGCCTCACATGAGTGGTAAATAAACTGACACCTTCGCCTTCTGCTAATCCTAATGCTTTTTTATGCTCGGCAATAATCACAATGGTTGCTTTGCCGACGGTAACTCGCGGGTCTTGATAGGGCGTTGCCTTTTCGCCCCTCGTTACCATTAAACGGATGTGCACGCCATCATGCATGTCATTAGCCTTGCATGTGCTATAAATACGAGATATCAGCTCATCTCTAGTCAAACCAATATCCATATCTAGGGCTTTTGCCCCATCGTATAAGCGCCGCATGTGTTGTTCGATAAAAGCAAGATGCCCTTTGTGCAGCCTTATACCTTCCCAAACGCCATCGCCAAGAATAAACCCGCTGTCAAATACAGAGATTTTGGCTTCACTGCGCACAAAAAGTTCGCCATTGATATTTATTAGGATGTTTTGATTGCGCGGATCGTCTTGATACTGATGAGTGCCTTTTGCCATATTCTTATTCTTATAATTGTAATAGGGTCAAAGATGGCGCTTGATCTAGATGTTTTATGCGCCTTGAAATCTCAGACTAACTCACTGAAATTACTTGAGCAATACTTAATCGCAAAAAGGCAATTGCGATTAAGTATTAAATTCTCTTCGCAGCTTTGTATTTAAAAGCTCACGCAATTATGGATTAAGCATTGTATGTTGAAGAAGAGGTATTACCGCCGCGTCCTGTCCAGTTTGTATGGAAGAACTCGCCTCTCGGTTTGTCGGTACGTTCGTAGGTATGTGCGCCAAAGTAATCGCGCTGAGCTTGTAAAAGGTTAGCCGGTAAACGCGCTGTTCTATAGCCGTCAAAGTAGTTTAAAGCAGATGTTAAGCATGGCGCTGGCACACCATTTACAATGGCATTGGCTGCTACATTGCGCCAACCTTGTTGGGCGTTTTCAACCGTTGTTTTAAAATAGTCATCTAGCAGCAAATTATTCAATTCTGGGTTTTTATCAAAAGCTTCTTTTATTTTACCTAAAAATGCTGAGCGTATAATACATCCGCCTCGCCACATAAGCGCTATACCGCCGTAATTTAGGTTCCAATCAAACTCTTTAGCCGCCTCTCGCATCAAGGTATAGCCTTGTGCGTAAGACACTATTTTTGCCGCTAGAACGGCTTGGCGCAAGTCTTCGATAAAGGCAGCTTTGTCGCCAGTGAAGGTTTTTTGCGGGCCATTAAGCACGCCAGCCGCCTCTACTCGCTCTTCTTTAAGGGCCGACAAACAACGTGCAAAAACAGACTCGGCGATAAGAGTAAGCGGCACACCTAAGTCAAGTGCAACAACGCCTGTCCATTTACCTGTGCCCTTTTGGCCGGCGGTATCTAATATTTTTTCAACTAAGGGCGAGCCGTCTTCATCTTTGTAGGCCAAAATGTCGCGGGTAATTTCGACTAAGTAGCTGTCGAGTTCGGTGGTATTCCATTGTTTAAACACTTCATGCATTTCATCTGCCGACATACCAAGCACTTCTTTCATGATTTGGTAAGCTTCGCAAAGTAATTGCATATCGCCATATTCGATACCATTGTGCACCATTTTGACAAAATGGCCGGCACCGTTTTCGCCAACGTAATCGCAGCAAGGTGAGCCATCATCGACCTTAGCAGATATATCTTGGAAAATGGGTTTTACAGCCTGCCATGCATGCTGCGAACCGCCGGGCATAATGGAAGGCCCTTTCAGAGCGCCTTCTTCACCGCCTGATACACCTGCACCTACAAAATGAATTCCTTTTTCAGCACAATATTTTTCACGTCTAATCGTGTCTGGAAAATGCGTATTGCCTCCATCTATAATGATGTCGTCTTTTTCGAGCAGCGGTAATAGTTGCTCAATTGTGGCATCGACCGGTGCGCCCGATTTCACCATAATCATGATTTTGCGAGGTTTGGCTAAAGACGACACCAACTCTTCTATGGAATATGCGCCACGAATAGTGTCGCCCTTGGCACGGCCATTTACGAAGTTTTCAACTTTATCAGTAGAGCGATTATAGGCGGTAACGGTATAGCCTTTGCTGGCCATATTAAGAATTAAGTTTTCGCCCATTACGGCAAGGCCAATTAAGCCTATGTCAGATAAAGTTTTCATAAAGTTCCATTCGTTAAATGTGAGCTTAGTGAACAAATTATTTCTATTTGCTCACATATTCTGCAGATGCAATCGCTGTACATTATCATATTCGTCGAGTTTGTATTCTACCCTTAAGTGAAAGTCGAAACCAATACCAAAAAACTTGAAGGCTACGTTTATATATTAAGTCTGCAATCTTGCAGAGTCTTGAACATACATAAAACATCTTGAACGCCCCAAATTACGTATCATTATAAACACCCTAAAGCAATAAAAGACACTTTATGTCTCATCATATACCTTATATTTCTCTCTCTTCATATTTGTCGATTGAGAGGAATCATTATGAGAAGAATGAATAAAGTACGTTTGAGTATAGTCTTGACGAGTATGTTGAGCGCTTTTACAGTAGTTGCAAACTCTGAAAACATTGGGCAAGCGCAGCTTAGTACTAGCCTAAAAGCGCAACATCAAGACCGTATTAAACAATGTCATTATAATCCGGACGAATGCACATTTAATGCACTCGGCGCTGGTAATGGCGGCGGAAATGAGCCACCCTATACACCACGCAAGAAAAAGAAAAAGGCGACAACGTCTGCTCCTGAGATATGAATGTTGATATATACGTATTAAGAGATTTCATACAAACCTACGGGCTATACATGCAAATTACTGCATTGATAGCCTTCACACTATTGAAGGGCATTCGCCACACATTTTTCTATTGCTCACTTTTAGTGATATTGGTAGGCCTTACCCATTTTCTTATTGAAAACCAGCTGCAGGTACTAGGTCAAAACCCCCGATACGAACAATTGGTATATAATTTATGGTATTTGGGTTTTGCATCGACTGATGCTCTGTTTATTTTATTGACCATTTACATCAGCCAAAAGAAACAACTTGTCATAGATTCTGTTTCTAGAATGCTGATGATCTCATACTTTTGTTTGGGCTCGATGCAAGTCGCACGCTATTTTGACCGTATTATTATAGAAACTGATTGGCTCGGAAATATATATAGTGTCGTAATACCCACAATTAATGTAGGGATAACATTTATCGTATGCAGTTACGTTATATCTCTGGCCTTAAACACCTTCTTTCGATTCAATACGCGCAAGTAAAATCAACACTGACCAAATATGACCAACATTGACTAAATATGACTTTTTGTTTACACTAATGTAACAAATTTAAATTGAATAAACAGTCTGATGTATAAATTACAATTAACAATTTGCTTAATAACGTTGTGTCTTCATTCGTTTTTGAGTGCTTCAACAAGTGACAATGAATTTTTTGAGTTGCGCAAGGCACTTATTATTAAACACTCCCATACCGACCCGACATTTGACGCGATGATGAGCGAAACGAGCTTTAATCGCGAATACTGGCGCTTAAGGTTAGATCAATACATGTACGGGCAATACCCTGAATATCATCCAATTTACGATACGTTTACCCAAGGCAAGTCTTTTACTGAAATATACAATTTACCAAAAGAAAATTTGGGGCCTAAATTTGAAGTCCCGACTAAGTTGCCTGAGATTCCAAAAAGTTATTTTACTGAAAACATTCACGGCAATTCTCATACAGGCGACCATACTATCGCGGATGATAAACTATACATTGCTTATCAAGGTCATCTTACTGACCCTTATGTTGCCAAGTATGATTTAAAAAACAATACATGGAATGGTCCATACAAGGCCGGTACTAGTGACTTAACCAAAGGCGATAGAAAACTTGATAGCCATGGTCGGCCAATAATAGAAATCGATAGTAAAGGACATATACACGTAATATTTGGCGGGCACGGAGGTGAAAGAGAAGATGGCCTTAATCCACTGTCTGTAGATACACCTCATGCAGGTGGCCGAATGAAGCATGTTGTTTCTGTTAGACCACACGATCCAACTGAATTTGTAGAAGTGTTTGATATTACGCCATTTGCGTCGTATACCAAGAGCCATAAAATGGCAAACGGAGATATTTACTTTTTCACTCGGGCTGGCACACATAAATCT
Organism: uncultured Glaciecola sp.; assembly: GCA_964643575.1. Taxonomy (GTDB): domain Bacteria; phylum Pseudomonadota; class Gammaproteobacteria; order Enterobacterales; family Alteromonadaceae; genus Glaciecola. Next base: position 6,849 of record CAZXTD010000196.1, read on the forward strand.
CCGTGGATTTACTACAAAATGGAAAATGGGTCTCAACGATTTGGCAAACCCGTTATAATAACTTGGCCCACAGTACAAAAGAACGACCCTATCTTAGTCGACACATTTTATATCAACCCCGAGAAAGTGTCTGATACAGAAATCGTAATATCCTCTTTATGGCATGATTGCAAATTTAAAGAAGAGCACGACCGCACGCAATATAATCGCCTAAATGCATATTACATGAGGATAGACAAAA
>CAZXTD010000197.1:0-7058 GCA_964643575.1 uncultured Glaciecola sp.
CGATTTTCATCCAGGCATGGCAAAATACACTGCAAAAGCCTCTGGCAGCATGGGCATGACCGCCGAGCTATTAGGCCGCCAAAACGGTATCACTCGTGATATGCAAGATGCCTTTGGCGCTCGTTCTCATCAAAAGGCACATCAAGCTCATCTTAACGGTGGTTGGGATAATGAGATTGTTGCCATTGAGGGCCATGATGCTGACGGCCTGCTAACGCTCGTTGAAAGTGACGAAGTAATACGCCCCGATACCACTGTCGAAACACTAGGTGGATTACGCCCCGTGTTTGACCCAGTAAACGGAAGCGTGACAGCGGGCACATCTTCAGCTATCTCAGATGGTGCTTCTGCCATGTTAATTATGTCGGCAGACCGTGCCAAAGCACTCGGACTTACGCCCAGAGCGAAAATACGCTCTATGGCAGTTGCGGGCTGTGATGCAGCAATAATGGGCTTTGGCCCCGTACCAGCTACGCAAAAAGCGCTTAAACGCGCGGGTTTAAGCATGGATGACATCGAAATTGCGGAGTTCAATGAGGCCTTTGCCGCACAAGCCTTATCTTGTATCAAGCAGTTGGGCTGGATAGATACTTATGAGGATAAAGTGAACCTTAAGGGCGGCGCTATTGCTTTAGGGCATCCCTTAGGCTGTTCGGGCTCTCGTATATCAACTACGCTTATTAACGTGATGGAAGACCAAGACAAGTCTATTGGTTTAGCAACCATGTGTATTGGCTTAGGTCAGGGAATTGCGACCGTATTTGAACGGATTTAAATTGTAGTATTTTGCCTTTGCGGCGTTGTTTATAGTCGCGAAGGAAGCACCCAATGATGTGAAACTTTTACTTCACGCACAAAAAAGCCCGATTAACTCGGGCTTTTTCTTGCCTTCGTTTTATTAATTAAGCTAAAACGGAGACATCAAATTAGACAATTGTTAAATAACACTATTTACTTTGTAGCAAAAACGAACGCGATAAATAAAGAAACGAGCCTAATTGTAGTGCCTTATTAAAGGGCTACTACTTTGTTTGCACATGGGCCTTTTTGGCCTTGGCCTACTTCAAACTCAACTTGTTGGCCGTCATTCAAAGTAGCGTAACCGCCGCCAGCTTGAATTTCAGAATGGTGTACAAACAAATCTTTGCTACCGTCTTCTGGAGTGATAAAACCGAAACCTTTGTCTGCATTAAACCACTTAACTGTACCTTTACTCATAAATCTCTCTTTAATTTGGTGAAAAAAATGTATAACTGACAGGGTATCACCATTATATATCAGCGTAATTGTTGAGCCATCTTTGACGTCAACGTATGTATTATATTACGAATTCAATTCATTTACCGAATTTCTTTTACCTATTTTTCACTTTTATTGCATTTAATCGTAAAACGGCGAGCGCACTTCGGTCATATCGCTCAATTTTACTGGTCGGGAGAGCATCTGCCCGCCATCCCTACCAATAGGTATCCATGGAATTCGTCCTCTGCCTTTAGCCGGCGCAAACGAGAACATGTCAAACGGTATGGAAATATAGAAACCTTTTGTAAAACTACCTTCGCCATATTCTTCAGCAGATACATTCGTAAATGCGGCATAAGCACCTACGATAATACCGCTGTCGAAACGTTTGGCAATATCTACATTAACGCCCTTGTCTTTTGCTAAAAATTGGCCAGCATTTAAAGTTAACTGTAAATCTGGTAGAAACTTAGGACGCCAGTAAACGCTTGCGTGCCCAGTAAATGCCTCATAGTCAAAGAACGCAGTTTCGCTGTCGAAGTCTCGTTGTTTGACGTAGTTTAAATCAAGACCAAAAGAAAGGGTGCTATCGACAGGTTGATACAGTAATTCGGTACCAACGCCTCCATACATCGTTTCTAGGTAACCGCCATAAGCCTGAAAGAAAACATTTTTACTCAGCTTATCGAAATAATGGCCATATGCACTTTCGAGGGTTAAATTCCCTCTTGTGGCATATTCCCTAATAAAGGTTCGAACCCTAGGTAATGCAGAAGGTTGGGCGTCCACTAAAAAATTAAATTTGTCGAAGTTTTCTAAGAGGGTTAGCTTGGCACTTCCACGTATTGAGAACCGAGGATCAAAGACGTAACCGGTATTAAGAAACAAGCCCCCCTGATATAAATAAAAATCTTCAGGGTTACCAAAGGTTTGTATCCAGAAGGTTTCAGCACTGAATATAAAACCACCTAGCTTGTTGGGTTTATAATTTGTTTCCGATATTTCACTTGGCGCTTGTCGTATAAAAGTGGATTCAATCTTGCTTTCGAGCGTCTCATTGCGAGCAGCAGCTTTAAACGCCTGCGCATCAATCTTTGTTTCGAGCATAGGTCTATGCAAAACGGTATCAACAATTTTATATGTGTCTATTGACTCAGGTAGTTCTGAAGCGAGTATTCGACCGACTCGTTCAGTCGCAACCTTAGTATCCCGATAGCCTAATTGTAAGCCATAAAACACCATTTCGTCGTCTTGCTGATGTGTCGCGTTTAATAAAAACTTGCCTTCTGCCCACAACGCATTATACAGACGCTCTCGGTCTAGACTCAGCATATCTTTGGCAGGTTGTGAACCTATAAGCGAACGAGGCTCATTATCAAGTTGTGTTTGTTCAGCTGTGTGAAAATTAAAACGATACGATACATTAAAGCCAAATGTATTCCCTCGCTGATAATTAAGGCTAAAGTCCCAATCATCATAGCGATAAACCGCTCCATAATTGAATTTTGAGTCTTGTTCTAAAACACCCGCTCTATCTTGACGATAATCATTGCCCTCGTATTCTAGTTTAAGTGATAAGCCTTCAAGCGGCGTATGATATTCAATACCACCAAATAAAGACGCAGGCCCTTTAAAGAACTCATTAAATTCAACCTTGCCACCAAGCCCACTGAATCCTCCAGGGCGTTCACAAAATGAATCAACCAACTCACAAAATGGACTGCGTATATTGCTGCCATTGCCAAGATACCCAGTACCAATTCCAAGGTGAAAATCTAAGGGGCCAATAGCTTTACTTGCAGCAATAAACTCACTGCTAAAAAAACCCGTGCCGCCAATATCAGAGAAACCAACCGACAATTCTGGAAGATAATAGCTCTCTTGAAGAAGCCGAAATTTTACATCTATACCTTTATCTTTAAGTGTCTGGTCGCCACTAAAACCCTCAAAGGGACTATAAAGGCGTGTGCGGACATCCGTATATCTTACTGTTGACTCCATCCATGGGAAAAGCTGGATACTTGCAGTCCAAAAACGATACTCGTTGATATCACTGTAATTAACAGTAAATTCACCGGGTGCCGACATTCTCGCAGTTGGCGTCTGCAATAGTCCTACTCCACCTCTTGTCATCTGCGTGTTTTTGCGCAAATCTAACTGAGCCGTCGGCTCAAAGAAAAGTCGTTCTGTATTAAGGCCTAAAGCATTACTGCTAGTTAGCAAACTAAGACATATTAATGCTGACGTTTTAACAACATATTTCAAAACGCCACGACTCTGTCTTGTGCAAGGCTTATAACCTGCTGGTTAATACGAGTACTGCCTTTAAAGAACTGATTTTCCTGCAAAGGTACATAGATGCTAGCTCCCGGCATGGGAACTACGCATTGTTCATTCCAATAAGCAATTGGTGCCTTAACAGCAAGCATATCTTGGCTGGTAGCGTAATTTGGTAGAATGTATACAAAGCTTTTCTCTGCAGCTTTTAAGGTTTTTAATTGCGGTAGATAGTCAGATAGACAGGTATTTTCTTGGTAAGCTAGTCGTTGCTCTTGTACGAGCGCTCCAAAAAAGTGCAAATGCGTGGCACGCTGACTTAAGATTATACGATAGTCACCATTTTCAAAAAGAGGATTTTTGTCGAGAGAGAAACGCGCATGCTCAAAATTAATCGGGATTTTGACGCGATGGGCTAATTGCCAAGACTCGATCTGCGTCAGCATTGGGGCTAATTCTACATCTTTGCTTTTTGCAATGTTTGATAGTGCAAATATAGTATCACTTCTCATTTTTTCGCTCGAAAAGCCTTTTATTTTATAGAGTTTTGAAGCAGGCCAATACCACGGTTGCTTTAAAGCAATAGGCGCTAGTACATCACTTAAGCGAGGACTTTGTTGAAAAATGTATTGAGTGTCGTTAACGACTATCTTTACATCGGCCGTTGCAAAAGCAGATGCAAAAGATAGGAGCACTATCGTAAACAGATGGTGAGATAATTTTGTCACTCTTCTACTCCATTGGTACCCAACATATTACTGATGGTTTTAGATCTTTTTAGACGCGCCGCTCTGCTAAGATATACAATTTCAACACTGTCCATTTGCGGTGTAATCACCTGACTAGATTTTAATAATTGCTGAGACTCACGCTCAAACCAAAATTCATTATTCCAAGACGCCTTGCCAGAGAGCACGCTTTCATAATAAACAGTTTCTACAATATGATAAGTTGAATAGGCTGTATCTTGTATCTTAATGTTGACATTTTCGTCTATTTTTATCGATGACAATAACTTAGCTCCGAAATCATCCCTTTCTTGTAGCTGGATATCAATTAGTCTCTCCCAGCTGACTGCATTGCCTCTTTTGGCAAACCAATTTTTCAAAAAATCAGTATCAATATTACTTGTATAAACCAAGTTTTCGCTTAAGCCAAGCGTTTGAACTAACCTGCCCTTTTGTGTAATGAACATCACATTATCTTTGGATAGCCACTTATATTGTTCGTTCTCAATAAACGCCAGCGCCATAGTGGCATAAGGCCGATCACCATTTTTGACATAAATTAAGTCAACGGGTGAAGAAATTACATCTTGCTTTGTAAGTTCAACGTTCTTTTGTCCTGCGAAATAAAACTGTAAATTTTGTAGGTAAGCTTGTTGTGTTGTCGAACAAGCAGTTAGTGTTAAAACAACGAATAATATGATGAGTTTACAAAATTGAAGATAATTCATAGATGACCACAGCAAGATGACAAGCAATAAAAAAGCCGCCATGAATGGCGGCTTTCAGAAGACTAATGTACTAGTTTACAGATGGCGCATAAGTCGATGTTACAGGGACAGTTACTGTAGATGTCATAGTACCGGTTCCAGAAACCGTTACGGTTAGAGTAGTACTAATACATACACCGTCAACTAACTCGTCATCACCATTACAAGTAGGAGCAGGTGGTTCTACAGGTGGAACTACCGGTGGAACAACCACAGCCGGCGGTAATACCGTTGGAGAAGTACCACTACTATTTGCTGCAACCGCACCTAGTACCGCTGCACCAGCAACAACTGCACCAGCAACTGTTAAACCAACACCACCAGCAGCTGCGCCGCCTGCTGTTGCGCCACCAACTTGCTCTTGCGCCATAACGTTGCTAGATGCAAATACAGTAGCTACTGCTAATCCAATTATCATTTTTTTCATGATTTTTCCTCAAATTTGAAAATCTTCTAGTGAGTAATGATAAGTTATCATTAACTCGAGTTCAATGCTTTATTTCACGTAAATATCAGTTTTTTATAACTTTATACGTATAAATTACGATAAATACGTATAAGCCGTTATCGGCACAGAAGCACAATAAATAATAGCCGATAAAAAATAAAATGCGTTATTAAGAATTTTTAATCGTTAAATTTTCTATTTCAATGCGATTAATTATTAAACAAAGCGCGTTACTAAGGCTTTTTGCGCATGCGCTTACTTTGCTCGCTTCGTTTTTCTTCTCGCTTTTCTTTTCTGTCTTTTTTGTCGGGCGTTAAAGAACCGTCTTTAAATTTTTGCTTGCGTTTGATTTTATCTGCGAGCTTCTTCTGGGCTTCTTTCGCCATCAGGTCTTTTTCGAGCACTAACATTTCTGGTGTTTCTAAGCTTATTCTTCCCAGCTTCCCACAGCGAAGCTCGTTGATTAACACCTCACAAATTTTATGCAAGTTAACCCGGCCGCCGGCCATTAATGCTCCTCTCTTAGCAGCTGCTAACTCTAAAAATTCTATTTCTGTGGTAGGCAAGTCTTCAATTTTAAAGCGCTTTTTCATTAAGTCTGGATAGGCTTTAATCAGATAGTCAGCGGTAAAAAAGCCCACATCATCATACTCTAGCGCGGTATCTTTTACAGCGCCTGACGCAGCTAACCGATAACCCGTATTTGGGTTTTCGAGTTTCGGCCAAAGCACGCCTGGCGTATCAAGCAGTACAATTCCATTACCCAAATTAATTCGTTGCTGTGCTTTGGTTACCGCGGGCTCGTTACCTGTTTTGGCAATGGTTCGCTCTGCTAATATATTGATTAAAGTCGATTTACCCACATTAGGTATGCCAATAATCATCGCTTTAATGGTTTTAACCGAGGCGTCTTTGTTTGCACAAAGCTCCCTTAATTGCTGCAGCAACTGCTTGCTTTTAATCGGGTCATGCAATGACGTGGTCATCGTTGAAATATCACGCTGAGCCTCTAAGTCTTTCTGCCATAACGCTGTCATCTCAGGATCGGCCAAGTCAGATTTATTGAGAATTTTTAGACAGGGTTTGTCCTTTCTGATTTTAGCAATCTCTGGATTTTCGCTGGAGTAAGGAATACGCGCATCAAGCACTTCAATCAGCACATCGACTTGACTCAACGCTTCTTTTATCTCTTTAAGGGCCTTATGCATATGCCCTGGAAACCAGTGAACAGCCAAAATTAAGTTCTCCAATACCAAGTGTGAAAATGAAAAGATATAAAAACAAAAAAGGCACATACAATGTGCCTTTTTTTCAAGATGCTTTTAAGCAACTATGTGTACTCGTCGTTTACCTTTGCAGGCAACAAATCGAATTAGATAGTTTCTACGTTAGCAGCTTGTAAGCCTTTTTGGCCTTCTTCAACTTCAAAAGATACGCGTTGACCTTCTGGAAGCGTTTTATAACCTTCAGCAACGATTGCACGGAAATGTACGAATACGTCTTTTCCGCCGTTATCTTGTGTTAAAAAACCGTAACCTTTTTCAGGGTTGAACCACTTAACTGTGCCTGTAACTTTAGACATGTAAACCTCAAATA
>CAZXTD010000198.1:0-6966 GCA_964643575.1 uncultured Glaciecola sp.
GTAATAGGGCGTATAAGGCGGTTGATGATGCAGCTGATGTTACAAAGGGAACATTCCCAACCAGATTCCACAAACGGAGTGTCGAAGAAGTTGCTCAATTGAGGAAGCAATTTGAAAGCATCAAACCAAATTTTATCCGTTCATATGCAAATACGGCATAAACAGCCAAACGATTTTCTCCTCAACAGTTAGCCAAAATGTCTAAGTCAGGGAGATTACCCAAGGGTTTTATAATCCACCACAAGAATCCGTTACTTAGAGGCGGCGACAATTCATTCAATAATCTTAGGGTTATGAACTCAAAGTTTCATCAAAGGTACAATAAACGACTTCATTGGTACGATGAAGGCAAAAATATATACCAGTAGACGAGTATTAAATAATGACTAATTTCGAAATCGCATTAGACAGGCTTAGAGAAAAAGAAGGGTTTGAATGCCACGGGAATTTAGATGATAGACAGATTATTTCGATGGAAAAGGAACTTGGTATTTCATTTCCAGAATCATATAAGGTTTTCTTGAAAAAGTACGGTTATGCTGAATGGTTTGGTCATACGATCTATGGTTACGCTGAAGATGAGGATTATCATACGGTAGCATGCACAATCGAACTTCGTGAAGATGAGATACCACATGATTTTCAGAGAGTACCAAACGAGGGATGTGTCCTAGAAATCTATGGTGGAGGTGGATGCTATTTTTTGTTTTCTAAAGAATCTAATAGAGCGGGGCAAGTTGCATTATTCTTGGACGAGCTAAACGGTAATGAAGCTGAATTATGGTCAACATTTGAATTATTCTTGGATTATATGCTGACGTTATAATTTTTTGTTACAAAGAATACAAACTATTTATACCGTGGAGTTTCAGCCAAACATCCAGCGTTAGACTCGGCCAAAAAGGGCGATGTAGTACCAAGAAGCGTTAATGGTACGGTTACGCCAGATATGCATAAGGCGGTTGATGATGCAGTAATGTTACAAAGAGGGGAAACATCTCATATTACTTCGTGTCCTATGACACAAAACTTTCAAAGGATATGTACCCCGGAAGATCTGATAAAGCCCACTTCCAGCACGCTAACCAGAACCTACATCAACAAATGAAAGCAGACCCAAAATTTGCAAATATGATGGAAACACTGCATCCGGGTATTACCAAAGGAGTTCAACCTGAAGCCAGAGGTGCATGCCCAAGGAGAGCTCCGACGAAAGATGTTACTTGGCATCATGGAGTTGAACCGGGAAATGTGCAGCTAGTTCCTAGGAGTCATCACAGCGCTCTGGGAGCTGGGCAAGAAACCTTACAACCCACCCTGGAGGTGTAGGTGGAATGAGTACTTGGGGAGGAGGAAGGAAGATGGCCATCGACGTTCTGATTACATTGGCAAAAGTGTTACTGAAAATTGAGGAGCTACCTTGGGAATATGCTCTCTATATTTCGGCAGCAGATGCTGCCTGGTCGGAGGATATGAAGTGCATGGTGTTAGATCCTGAAGATACGGACGATCCCGATGACGACCCGGATGTAGCGAAAACAAATGGTCTTAAATATGCACTTACGATTAGCGATGTTCAGGATATTGTTGAAAACGCCAGCGCTCAAAAGAAAAATGTTAACCAAAAAGAGCTGTTCGACGCAATTAAGTACTACTTCGACAACGGAGCTTTTATAACGTTAAGCTAATGTTACAAAGAGGCCAGCCGATGGCAGATTGAGAAATGCTGATGGGACATTTGCTTACGATGGCGGCCCCAAAAAACGTTCTTCAAACTCTATTCATGGCAATACGAGAACCTTTGTATGGCAAATTTTATGCAAATGGTAATTTCGAGAAGTGGGGTATCTCGCAAGATGCTTCAACTCGATATTCGGCTAAAGAACTAGCCGGAGGAAGAATAAAAGAATATCGACGCGGGCTTAGAGATCACATGCTCGATAGAGAAAGGCGACTGGTAGAAAGATTCCCTGGACCCAAAAACAATGAGCCTTGGGCTGGCTCTCGGCGGCCGAATTAGAAGGAAATGCAATTATGATGACTCAAATTAGTGGTCAGTATGGTGACCCAAGAGCAGACGATTTGTTTTGGCCTCGATATAGTTGAGTAGTTATGAAATTTAATGAATTTTCAGTTGCCTTGGCCAAGCGGATGTCTGGGCCATTGGAGACTTTAGGTTTTAATAGAGTTTCAGATGATTTGTTTGTTCGCTTTAATGAAACTCATGAAATAAATGTTATTTCGGTTCAGAAGCATAGTGCTGAACCGAGTGTTTGTTTGAACTTTGGCGTTCATTATGACTTTATGCCAAAAATTGGTTCAACTGAATTGCCCAGTGAGGGAAAAGTAGAGTTACCAGATTGTGAGGTTAAGGTTCGTATAACGCCGGATCCTTCTCAAAAGGATCATTGGTGGCCCATAAGCTCAGACTCAGTTGATGAAATTGCTGCTTTGACTGAGAGCAGAATTGAAGAATTTTTTAATCGTTATAATATTAACGGTGACATATCTTCAATTGTTGTGGATGATTTGAATGATAGTCTTCCTGATGTATTTGTTTCATTGACAAAAGTAAGAGCATGTTTAGTTTTAGCCAGAATACAGGAAACACTTGGTAATACTGAAGCTGCTGCGGCGTTCGCCAAGTACGGAATAAAAGCAGCTGGAATGGCTGTTGGGCCAAAGAAAATGCTCAAAGAAGTTCTAAAAAGAGTAGAGCAAAATTAGTTTCTCTGAAGCCCGTAAAGCGGGCTTAGTTTTCTAGGAGTCTTGTTACAAAGAAGGGAACCTTTCATGAAGTTCTTACCTCTTCTTCGATATCTAATACAACTCGAAGTGGTCATAGGAATTCAGATTTTCAAAAATAGCCTAATGTTAATTTGGCTTGAAAGCATTTTTTTACTCGTTTACAGTACGTAAGACTTGTAGCAGTGTGTTCTTTTGCGCGACTCCACAAGCTCTTCCAACTTAAGGCGCATAAGTAATGACTTCATCACACTTTAAACAACGCTTAAACGTATCTCAAATAGGGTTAATAGCTGGGCCAGTCATCACTGGCTTACTGCTGTTGATTGGTGCGCCTGCAGAATTGCAGGTGGAAGGGCACGCCTTTGCTCCCGCTTGGGTCACGCTATGCCTACTAATACTCATGGCAATATGGTGGATAACCGAAGCCTTGCCTATTCCTGTGACTGCACTATTGCCGCTGGTGGTTTTACCTTTATTTGGGGTTGCCAGTATTTCGCAAGCTGCTCAGCCTTATATGCATCCTATTGTGGTGTTATTAATGGGAGGCTTTATTTTTGCTAAAGCCATCGAACATTGGCGTTTACATGAGCGAATTGCGCTAAATATTGTCAACAATACCTCCGGTACACCAGCCAAAATTATCGGTGGCTTTATGTTGGCGTCTGCATTGCTCTCGATGTGGATTTCGAATACGGCTACGTCGATTATGATGATGCCTATTGCGCTGTCGGTGGCAACTGCACTCATTGCCACTTCATCTAAAGAAGGCAGCAACTTCACAATTGCTCTGCTGCTAGGTATTGCCTATGCATGCTCAATTGGCGGACTAGCTACGCCAATTGGCACACCAACAAACTTAATTGTAATAGGGTACTTAAGCGAATATCACAATATGAATATTTCGTTTGCCCAATGGTTGCTTATTGGCGGCCCGGTGGTCATCTTACTGTTGCCCTTAACTTGGTATGCATTGACGCGCTGGATATTTAAAATTCCGTCTCAATTACCTAGCCAAACGGGGGATGGGGTTAAAGAAAGACTAAATGCGCTTGGCACAATTACAAAGCCAGAAAAACGCATTATTGCTGTGTTTGTTGTTATTGCGAGTTTATGGGCATTTAAAAACTTGTTTGTAAGCATAGAAATTGGTGGTTTTAGACCGTTCTCTGGCTTGAGCGACCATGTCACCGCCATTATTGCTGTGCTACTGTGTTTTATTTTGCCCAGCGGTAATAAAGAAGATAAAAATGAACGGCTGTTAACTTGGAAAGCCGCCGAGTCGATCCCGTGGGGCGTTGTGCTATTGTTTGGCAGTGGTATGTCGTTGGCTTTCGCCATTACAGAAACAGGCTTAAGCCGGTTTTTAGGAGAAAGCTTGTCGGGCATAGGCGGCTATCACACCATTATTATCGTCTCGATTACTGCTTTGATGGTACTTATGCTCACAGAGGTTACCAGTAATATCGCCACTGCATCTGCGGTGATGCCAATAATTGGGGCAATGGCGATAGAAATAGGCTTACCCATCGAGACACTTGCCATACCTGTTGCCCTAGCAGCTGGTTGTGCATTTATGCTACCCATGGCAACAGGGCCAAATGCGGTGGTGTTTGCCACCGGGCAAATGACTTTAGTGAAAATGGCGAAGGTTGGCTTTTTTATTAACATCATCGCATTGGTAATTATAACGCTGTTTGCTTTTTACATAGGCCCTTTGGTGATGGCCCTTTAGCCTTCATCTTGCAGCTAACTAAGTGCTAATAAATGTAACTCAACGCCAATTTCGATAAGCTATAAAAATTGATATTGTTATAGTGGCAATATCTATTTTCTAATGCTGAATGCCCGTAATAAATAGACACCCAAAATGAACAGGACTAAGACGCTTGGTGCTGAAACTTGATTGACAACAACATTATCGATGTGTTGAGCTGGAGCAATTGGATCCCCGCCGTTAGCGAATGGTCTGGTCATTAAAATTCTAATTTCTTGTAGACCTGCGCTTAAATCCTGAACGACTCCAGATAATGTGTCACGCTCAATTGAGGTACCCACAATTGTGCCAAAATCAACAGAATCGATAAGTACATCGTTTAAAAACAGGGAAAACACACCACCACTAAAATTGGCTCCCGTACCTTCTCTAGAGGAAGCAATATCTAAACTGACGAATAGATTGCCACCACCAAAGTCAAAACTTTGAAAAATGCCACCACCGCCTTGCTCTACAGTATTCGAGAGTCTGCCAACTCTAAAAAACGCTGCAAAGCTGCTTTCGCCATTTCCGTTAACGTCAAAGGTATTTATACTTTGGTCGCCAACACTACTTTGGGTGTTAGCTAAAAAGCTTGACCAACCCTCAAAACCGCCTGTTTCAAAGTCACCATTTGTAATCAAATTTGCCGATGTTTGCTGACTTATACTCATTAAAATTAACACTAAAAGACTGCTTAAAACTCTCATTATTTACTACCTTGTTTTTTATAACTTGCACTCAGAGTTTGTAATAACACTTTGTTAAAACACTATGTAATGTCTAATAAACTGCCTTAATAGGTAGATATTTCCATTACATTTAAACATTACGTCATGCTTTTATTAAAGTTGCAGTCATAAGCAATTATTGAATACGGGTAACCAGATCGGGAGATTTCTGTGCGGGTATTTATGTAAACTGAATCTTGCAAGTTTCTGGTGGTAAATGTAAGGTTTATGTTAACGATAAGTTTGGCTGATATCAGCAATTTGGATAACTATGACTTTAAAAACGGCAATACTAAGCGCACTCGCGTTTGCTTCTTTTTTTCAAACCGTGCTTGGAGCAGAAAAAAGCCTAATTGATAAGGACTTAAGTCAATTTGAAAACGTTTATCCCTATGGCTCAGCAACAGTCAAAGAAGGTGTCATTGAGCTCAATAGCACCGGTAACTTCTTTTTAGTGACCAAAGAAAGCTATAAAAACTTTATTTTGAAAGCAGAAGTGAAAATGCCCGATGTTGAGGAATATCATAATTCTGGGATTTTGTTTAGAGCGCAGCTTCGTGCAACGCCCGACGGCTACCAACAAGCCATAGGGTATCAAGCTGAAGTTGACCCTTCTGACCGAAAATGGTCGGGTGGCCTTTACGACCAAGGCCGTCGAGAATGGCTGCACCCAACGCATCCAACACGTTCTCACCCCGATCATCATTTTATTCGCAACATAGCCCCAAATTGGCAAAAAGCACAAAGCGAGGCTTATAAAGCACTCGACTGGAATGCATATCGTATTGAAGTGCGCGGCAGTAATATCAAGATTTATTTAAACGATGTGCTGACAACCCACATAGTCGATACCACAGACACGCAGGGCAGGATAGGGTTACAGCACCATGGCAGCAAAGCCTTAATTGACACTGGCACAACCGACAATGTTGTGCTCTTCCGTAATGTCACAATACAAGAGCTCAACTAATGGCAAGCAAATTAGTCTTATATGGCTTGAGCGCATTGCTTATGACGAGCTTTGCTTTACATAGCCAAACTGCCACAAAAAGTAAAAATAAAGGAGACCGCAAAGGTCATGATATGACCGCTCCCATTGCCCACGAAGATATACCACCGGCACCTGTTTTAGATGTGCCACAAGCTATAGCATCCATGCAATTACAGCCAGGTTTTCGCATTGAGAATGTTGCGGCAGAGCCGCTCGTGCAAAGCCCAGTAGCCATGGTGTTTGATGCCAATAGCCGAATGTGGGTGGTAGAGATGACCACCTACATGCCCGACCTCGACGGTAACAATGAGGAGGTTTATGAGGGCACTATCGCTATTTTAGAAGACACTGATGGCGATGGTGTAGCAGACAAACGTACCGAGTTCTTAGATGATATTTTGTTGCCGCGTACCATTGCGATGGTGAAAGGCGGTATTTTGTACGCGGATCATGAACAACTCTATTTTGCTGAGGTACTAAAAGGCGATAAACTTGGCATGCGTGAAGTGGTTGATCCCAACTATGCCAAAGGTGGTAACCTAGAGCATAAGCCCAACGGCATGATGTATGGTATCGATAATTGGTACTACAACGCTAAAAGCAGTCACAAATACAAAGTGCTCCCGCACGACCAAACAGTGCCTCGTTTTAGCAAGGAGATCTACCGCAATAAGTACTGGAAAATGGTAATTGCCGATACTGAAACCCGAGGACAATGGGGGATCAGCACAGATGACTACGGT
>CAZXTD010000199.1:0-6944 GCA_964643575.1 uncultured Glaciecola sp.
TCACTTGCCCATGCACCCATCGAATGTGGGTTGTTTTTCGCATATTGCTTGACAGAACCTGGTGCACGACGGTCAGAGTTACCTTCACGCAATACTGGATTTACTGCAGAGCCCAATACTTTCGCGTAAGCAGCTTTTATTTCTTTTTCTTCATTAGTATTTGCTTGTTCAGGGTAGTCAGGAAGCGCATAACCCTTAGCTTGCAATTCTTTTATTGCAGCTTGAAGTTGTGGTACTGAAGCACTGATGTTGGGTAATTTGATGATATTAGCTTCAGGTGTTTTCGCTAGGTCACCTAGTTCTGCCAGAGCGTCACCAGTGCGCTGGTCTTCACTCAAATAGCTAGATAAATTGGCGATGATACGGCCCGCCAATGATATATCACGAGTTTCCACAGCAATACCAGATGAGGCAGTGAAAGCCTTGATAATTGGCTACAAAGATTGAGTTGCTAGGGCAGGGGCTTCATCAGTAATGGTATAAATAATCTTGGATGTATCAGTAGTCATTCAAAGTCCTAAAGCTGGTTTATAAACAATTTTCGGGTCGGGAGTTTATACGAAAACGTGTCTTTTTTACATAGTTTTATCTTTTTCATAGACTAATTGCTGAGATTAGTAATGAGTAAAAGTAAATCTTTAATCATTTACTTTGATAATTGATGCAGGGATTGATGTCAGGGTTGATAAGAACGCTGGCCCTTTTTACTCTGTTTAAACCCGAAGAGAGTATACTTTGGCAAGACCGATACCCTTTAAAAAGATCTTATCGACTCGCCCGAAATGATACTTGTCGCTAAGTGATCTATGAATGTGTTCATCAACCAATATTTCATTGGCTTTGGCGTGTGACTCGAGTCTTGATGCTCGCACAACGGTTTCGCCCCATATATCAAAAGCCGGACTGTTGATATCGAACACGCCAAAAACGACTTCACCAAACCCTAAGCCAATTCTAATTGATATCTTTGTTTGTTGTTGGCAAAGCTTCATAGTATGTGCGCTCAGCAACACTGCCTGTTCACAAATATTTTGTTTAGATAGGTTTGGAGCAGAAATACCAATGGTGAGAATATATTGGTCTCCATTTGTCTTAACACGCTTGGCATTGAATGAGGCACAAAGCGTGTCAATTTGAGAAAAAAGCGAGTAGGTAGACTTTCTACTCTCGTCTTCGTTATTAACAAGCGAATCGGTAAACCCGCATATATCAATAAACATAACAGCCAAAGCTTTGCGTTGACTTAAGCTTGTGTCTTCTAATTCGTAATCGAAGGGGGTTTGATGATTATGCTGATACTTTTCATCCATATAGCGTTGTTGCTTTGACATCTTATTACAAGAGCCAAGTATTTTGACTTTGGGTGAAACGCCGCTTTTCGCACTGCTTTGCAATAGCAATGCTTCAGCGATATCTTTAGGCAGTAGGTGACTGATTAATTGCGCTTGCTGTTTTTTATATGCCCGTAAAATCTGCCAGTTTTTGGATAGTAACATTCGAATGAAAAGCGCACAAACGCAGCATGAAACTGCAAAAGCCAAGTTGTTAGTTTGCGCAATTGAGAGCAAAGAGTGTTGATTTTCGCCTAGATGAGAGTGACTAAGTCGCGGCAGATAAGCTGAGAATCCGATAAAAGCCAATACTTCAAATCCAAGCGTGCATGTAAGACGCCATACTTCGTCTCGACCAATTAGATAAATCGAAATAAAAAGTGCCAGTAAGAAGTACTGTTGTACACCTAAATTGTATTCCCATAATAAACAAGCAATGCTCAGATAACTGCAAAAACCTATTATGAGTAGATTTCGAGCTTTATAAAATTGGTTGTGTTTAAGATGCTTGAGCACTACGGCGAAAACAATAAAGTGAATACTCATATTGCTAATGTGCAGCAATATGCTATTGAAATCATCAACATACAATAGCTTAAAAGACTGCACAAGCATGATAAGCATCATTGCAATGCTAATGCAGAAACAGATTTGTTGCCTGTTAGCAGGCTCATAATTATTTAACATGGAGTCGTCCTTGACCTTTGTTAAATTATGCCGCAATTATTAGTCGGCTAACAACTGATCCACTAGCCTAATTGCATCGCCAATGTAGTTGTCGGGCGCCAACGTTTTAAGCTCCTTTTTGACAGCGTCTGGCAATTCCAAGCCATCTATAAATACAGCCATTGCAGCAGCATCTACTTTTTTACCTCTCGTGAGCTCTTTTAATTTCTCATAAGGCTTTTCGATACCGTACCGGCGCATAACAGTTTGAATTGGCTCAGCTAAGAGCTCCCAATTGTCGTCGAGTTCTTGACGTAAACTGGCTTCGTTAACCTGCAGTTTACTTATCCCTTTTAAGGTCGCTTGATAAGCAATCACGGCATACCCAAAACCAACACCTAAATTGCGAAGCACAGTAGAGTCAGTCAGGTCACGCTGCCAGCGACTTACAGGTAGTTTGCTTGCAAGGTGCGAAAATATCGCGTTGGCGATACCAAGGTTGCCCTCAGAATTTTCAAAATCGATAGGATTGACTTTATGCGGCATGGTTGATGAACCAATTTCACCAGCAATTGTTCGCTGTTTGAAGTGCCCTAAGGCAATGTACCCCCAAATATCACGGTCAAAATCAATCACAATGGTGTTAAACCGTGCAACAGCATCATAAAGCTCTGCAATATAGTCATGGGGTTCAATTTGAGTAGTAAACGGGTTGTGCTGCAAACCTAAGGATTTTACAAACTCTGCGGAAAAACTATGCCAGTCTGTGTCTGGGTAGGCAGATAGATGTGCATTGTAGTTACCCACCGCACCATTTATTTTACCCAGCATAGGCACTGCAATAATTTGCTCGTATTGACGACTTAGCCTAACCGCGACGTTTGCCATCTCTTTGCCCATTGTGGTAGGAGAGGCCGGTTGACCATGCGTTCTTGCCATCATTGGTATACGTTTATGTTCTTTTGCAAGGGTTTTTAAGCCCTCAATCAACTCGCGGCAATACGGCAATACGACTTCTTCTAAACCGCCTTTGAGCATAAGTGCATGAGACAAATTATTGATGTCTTCAGATGTACAGGCAAAGTGAATGAATTCGTTGATAGAATTGAGTTCGTCTAGTTCACTGACTTGCTCTTTTAGAAAATACTCGACCGCTTTAACATCATGATTGGTGGTGCTTTCAATATCTTTAATACGCTGGGCATCAAGTTCTGAAAAATTATCTACAATACCATCGAGCAATCGATTTGCTTGGTCTGTAAAGGCAGGTACTTCAGTGATGTCTGGGTGATTAGACAAGGCTTGCAACCAACGTACCTCCACCAAGACACGGTGTTTGATTAAACCATACTCGCTGAAGTATGCACGTAATGCTTTGCTTTTGCTGCCATAACGACCATCAACCGGCGATAACGCCGAAAGTGCAGATAATTCCATTGGGATTCCTAGTAGACTAAGTGTTGCTAATTTATTTCTCGAAGAGCACTTCGGCCAGCTTCGACTAAATGATTGCGATTAAAAAATATTTGTCGGCGTTTACCGCCGAGCTGACGCCAAAGTACGGCGCTGCGCACACCAGCCAATAACAGAGCGCGTACTTTCTTTTGGTTGCTTGGCACACTCAAATATTGAGGGTTACCTGCAACCTGAATCTTGGAAGCTAAAGGGCTCACGATATCCGAATAAATCGAGGCTAGGGAGGAGACAATTTGCGTGTTCTCAAACTCAACGTGCCCTAACTGTCGTTGCACGTGAGAAACTCTTTCTGCTAATTCTCCTAGCGCATTGCTACTACGACTAAGTTTGCGCTCTAGGCTCAAAATTGACGCTATATAGCGGGTAAGTTCTGCGTCTTTTAGTTTGTTGTTGGAGTCTAATTGACTTACCAGCGTAGAAAACCCTATTTTTAAGTTAAGTAGTGAGCCATAAACTTGTTGAGTGCTTTCAGGGGAGGTAACTAAAATACTAGAAATACTCGCTTCAACCGCTTCATTATTGACTTCGCCTTTGCGGGCGATTGCCTGCACAAGGGCTGCACTTTGGCATACGCCAGCGAGGGCTAAGTGTTGCTCGTGATATTGTTTGCTCATATTAGGCGTACTTGACCTGCTCTTGGTTATTTTCATCGGTTTTGATGTAGCTGTCGATAATAGCACCACCTAAACACACTTCGTTTTGATAAAAAACAGCTGATTGGCCCGGCGTGACAGCCTTTTGCGGGCTATCGAATATAATTTTCACTTGCTCATCGTTAATTGGGACCAACGTACACGGAATATCGTGCTGGCGATATCGCGTTTTAACCGTTAATCGTAGTTCGGTCTTTACCGGAACCCTGCTCACCCAATGTGCTTGAGTCGCGATTAATCCATTAGAATAAAGGCTTGGGTGGTCGCTGCCTTGGGCAACAATCAGGACATTACGTTTGACGTCTTTTTCAACTACATACCACGGTTCTTCGCCATGCTCTTTATGTCCGCCAATTAACAAGCCTTTGCGTTGGCCTAAGGTGTGGTACATCAAACCTTGGTGTTTACCAATCTCTTGGCCATCAATAGTTTCAATAATGCCGGGTTTTGCTGGTAAGTACTGAGCTAAGAAGTCGCTAAATTTGCGTTCGCCTATAAAGCAAATGCCGGTGCTGTCTTTTTTATTATGTGTGAGTAAGCCATGCTCTTTTGCAATTTCCCTTACTTCTGGTTTAGGAATGTCTCCTATTGGAAATAAGGTTTTTGCTATGTGCTGGTGACTCAAAGTATATAAAAAGTAACTTTGATCTTTGTTGTCGTCTGCACCGCGCAACATTTGCCACTTACCATCAACAAGTCTGCGCTGGGTATAATGCCCCGTGGCGATATAGTCTGCACCTAAGTCTTCTGCTGCAAACTCCAAAAAAGCTTTAAACTTAATCTCTTTGTTACACATGATGTCAGGGTTTGGCGTGCGACCTGCTTTGTATTCTTCTAGAAAATATTCAAATACTCGGTCCCAGTATTCAGCCGCAAAATTAATTTTATGCAAATAAATACCGAGTTTGTCGGCAACCGCTTGAGCATCTTTAAGATCTTCGGCTGCAGCGCAATATTCGTCGTTGTCGTCCTCTTCCCAATTCTTCATAAACAAACCTTCAACCTGGTAGCCTTGTTGCTGAAGAAGTAGAGCTGAAACTGAAGAGTCGACGCCACCAGACATACCAATAATGACTTTGGTTTGCGACTTGGACTTAGGCGAATTTTGAATGTTTTTTAGCATAAGTTTTTTAATATAAATTAAATGAGTTAATGAGCGTTAAAAAGGTAAATTAAGTTGGGCCCGATACGACTTAACAATAGCGAGAGTATAGCAAAGAATATGAATAAGTTGGTAGCAAATGCCCTTAAAAGCTTATAAGCACTTACGCTAAAATATGCATTATTTTATTTTGAGTTCTGAATATTTCCCGTTTTCCAAGCCATCTATTGTCCAACTGCCTATTCGATAGCGGATAAGCCTCAGCGTCGGGAAACCAATATGGGCTGTCATTCTGCGTACTTGGCGGTTTCGGCCTTCAGTAAGCGTTAAGCTTAACCATGTGGTAGGAATATTTTTGCGCATTCGTACTGGAGGATGTCGTGCCCACACTTTAGGTTCCTCAATGACCTTAGCAAGGGCAGGTAAGCTAAGTCCATCTTTTAACACGACACCTTTACGCAAGGGTGCTAAATCGTTTTCGCTAACATCGCCTTCAACTTGCACCCAATATTCCTTAGGCGTTTTTTGTTTGCTTTTGTGCGACGGTGCACTTATTTGATTAGCTAATTTGCCGTCGTTAGTTAGCACCAATAACCCTTCGCTATCATAATCGAGTCTGCCTGCTGCATATACTTCGGGGATGTCAATGTAGTCTTTTAAGGTACTGCGCCCTTGCTGGTCGGTGAATTGACACATGACATTAAATGGTTTGTTAAACAAAATGAGCTTGCGCGGTGTACTGGTTGACGATGTTCGCCTACGCTCACTTTTGACACGTTTGGTTTTACGTGCCGAATAAGTACCGGCTGATTTCTTGGGAGATTGGGTCGTATTTTTGTGATGCATTAGAATTAAACATATTAGGTAACAGTAGTTAAATATGAACACTATATATATTAAGTGTATCGAAAATTTGCCGATTTTCTGTGTAGTTTATCGACAAAAAGGCAAAAAAAAAGCAGATTAAATCTGCTCTTCCTCAAAATAAATTATAAAGTACAACAACATCATGCTAAACGGCTATATCAGCACCAAAGCACATAAAATCGAAGTACTTGCTTCACCACTCTAACGAGTCGGTTCTTCATCTGGCGCTAGACCAATATTTTCAGCGTGGAGGCCTTTAGGGCCTTGTTGCACTTCATAAGTTACTTGTTGACCGGCTTTTAAACTACGATAGCCGTCCATCTGAATGGTTGAATAGTGTGCAAAGATATCTTCACCACCGTCTTCAGGCACAATAAACCCAAAGCCTTTGGCATTATTAAACCATTTTACTCTACCGACTGCCATTGAACTGCTTCCTATTCCTTGAAAATGAACCATTCGCCCTTATTAACTTCTAAGCTTGACCTATCCAAGCAAATGACGAATTATTAACTATAATAAGCTTAATGATATGCAGCAAAATTACCATCAGTTATAGAGTAGTTATTTTCGGCGGATATTGTCAAGCTAATATAAGCTTAATTCTTTTATTTAGTCGTTTATTTTGACTAATTATCGATTTCTTTGGTCTTAGTTTGGATTTTGGCGCTATTATTAAATATGAGTAAAGAAAATATCATCAACATTGATCGTGAAAAACAACTTGAACTTCAGCGACAGAAAACACAACCGCCGCCGATGTATAAAGTAATGTTGAATAACGATGACTACACGCCAATGGACTTCGTGGTCGAAGTCTTGCAAAAGTTTTTTACGATGGATACTGAA
>CAZXTD010000200.1:0-6871 GCA_964643575.1 uncultured Glaciecola sp.
TGAAAATTATCCGCCGTAAAACCACCGGTAACATCATCTGTGAGATCTTCGGTAATGGTGCCTCGAAGGTGCTTACTTTGTGCCTTTAAGCGTTCGTTGTCTGACAGTTTACCTTCAACTACGTTTGGGTTTTTATCGGTCATTAGTACACATCCTTCTGGTAACGTTTGGCTTTGCGCATTGCTACCAAGTATTGTTTAGCATCTTGTTCGGTTTTATTGCCGTATTTTTGAATGATTTCTAGCAGGGCCTTTTCAACATCTTTCGCCATATGCATTGCGTCGCCACACACGTAAAAATGTGCGCCTTGCTCTAGCCATTCGTAAACATCTTTACCTTGCTCTACTAAGCGGTCTTGCACGTATATTTTTTCGCTTTGGTCGCGTGAAAAGGCCAAACTAAGCTTGCTCAACACGCCCGACTTTAAGTAGGACTGCCATTCAACTTGATACAAAAAGTCTTGGGTAAAGTTAGGATTACCAAAAAACAGCCAGTTTTTGCCTTCGGACTCGTTCGCTTCACGTTCTTGCATGAATGCTCTGAACGGAGCAATACCCGTGCCTGGACCTACCATTATAACAGGCGTATTTGGGTCGCTTGGCAGCCTGAAGTTATCATTTGATTCAATAAATACTTTGATTTCGCCGCCTTCTTCTAAACGGCTAGATAAAAATCCAGACGCGCCGCCTTGATGTCGTGTACCAAAGGCTTCGTAGTCAACATGGGCTACGGTCAAATGGACTTCTTCTTCAACCTCTTTTTGACTCGACGCGATTGAGTATAATCGCGGTGTGATCACGCGCAGTGCATCTACTAAGGTTTGCGCATCTATTTGATGTGCAAATTGTTCAACGATATCTACAATCTGGCGCTCTTCTAAAAAGCTTCTAAGAGCCGGCTTATCATCTAAAATTGCCTGCAGTTTAGGGTCTTGTATCGCTGCTTGGTATGCTTTTACAAAACCAGGATAACTGAGTGTTAGTTCAAGCTTTTCACTTAATGCTTCTTGCAGTGTGAAGCTCTCTTCCTTTATGGTGACTTGGGTGTCTGCAGCGGTTTGAGTTGCCGCCAAAATACGATTAACTACTGCTTCATCGTTAGTAAAATAGACGCCAAGAGCGTCGCCTACTTGGTATTGAATACCTGAGTCTTCTAAAGAAATTTCTACATGTCTTATGTCTTTTACCGAATCACGGCCTGTGATTTTTTGACAAGCAAGTAGACTTGCTGTGTACGGTTGTAACTTTGTATATTGCTGTGAAGCCACAGGCGCATTTGCCGCAACATTTACAGAAACCTCTGTTGTCGCGACAGGCTTTAGGGCTTCTACAATTTTTGCGCTAATTTGCGTAGTCCATTTGGCAATATCCTCTGCATAATCGACATCACAATCGAGACGCTCAACAAGCGCCGTAGCACCTAATGCACTCAACCGGCTGTCAAAGTCTTTACCGGTTTGGCAGAAAAATTCGTAGCTGGTATCACCTAAGCCGACTACCGCATATTGTAGATTAGGGAGTTTAGGTGCTTTTTTGCTGGCCAAAAATTCGTGTAATTCTATTGCATCATCGGGTGCGTCGCCCTCACCATGAGTACTTACAAACACCACTAGATGAGTTTCATCTTTTATCTTACGTGGTTTATAGTCGGCCATACTAACAAGGTTGGTTTTAACACCTTGCGCGTTCAGTTTTTCATTAAATGCACTGGCTTCGTGTTTAGTATTTCCGGTTTGAGAGCCATATAACACGGTCAATGTGGCCGTTTGGGTTTGAGCAACTGGCGCTTGAACAGCTGTTGATGCTGGTGCGCCAACAGACATGCCGGCTAAATAGCCACTCGCCCAAATGAGCTGATCTTTTTGTAGGCCAGCTACAGCTTGGGTAAGCTGCGACAATTGAAGGTCGCTCAATTGCATGCTTTGAGCCTGAGGATTTGTGGGTGTACCGTTATTTTGAGTCATAAAAAATCGCTAAACTTACAGATTAACGTAAGCATAGCGATTTTTTTTGATAACGTGAAAGAATTAAAACTAATTTTTTATGCAGTTTTGTGCTGAAACAATTTTAGAAGTCGAATTCTATGCCAACAAATGGCCCGTCAAATTCTAAATCCGCGTTTATATCATCCAAGTCTTCAATGTCTAAAGCTGTTGAGCGATAGCCTGCGCTAATATACATATCAAGTGCCAAAGACTCTGCAAAACTATACTGGATTCCCACTTGGTAGTCGGTAAATGAGTCGTCATCTATGGCAAGCGCGCTTCCTTCAGCAAACACCCCTAAACCCGTCAGAGGCAAACCAATAACCAGTTTGCCGTAAGCCATCGGAATCATGCCATCAAATTCTTGCTGGCTGGAGTTGCCGTCTTCGTCTCTCACTAATATAGTGCTGTCTACGAGTTTGCCGTTTACACCCAGATCCAAAGATACCAGATCGTTGTCGAGTATTTCGTAGTAAAAAATATAGTCGGTCGCGGTTATTTCTACGTTTGTCTGCAAACTCGCGTTAGCTAGGTACACTTCATTACCAAAGGTAAATTCGCTACTAATAATGGTTGAGCCCGATGTGTCCATAACAGTACGTGCAAGTTTCACGTTAGGTACAAGTGGAATAGGGTGCTCAAGTGCAACGTAAAAACTCGGGTTGGTTTCTTTTTCATATTCAAAACTTACCAGCGAATCATTTTGAGCAAAACCGCCTGTTACATCCATATTCCATGCTTGCGCGCCAATATAACCACCTAATAGCGTGTCGGCATTGGCTACGCTAGACAGTAAACTGGCGCAAACTAATGCGCCTATTTTAAAAGTATGTTTCATGCTGTTTCCTAAGTGATATTAACCTTGATTAAGAAGCTCCGACAATTCAATGAGTGCGGCGTTAGCACGCGATATATAGTTTGCCATTACCAGTGAGTGGTTAGCTAATAAGCCAAAACCATCACCGTTTAGTATAACGGGCGAAAACACAGTATCTTGAGTCGCTTCGAGTTCTCTAATAATTTGCTGCAAACTAACAGTCGCATTTTTTTTGCGCAATACATCGTCAAAATCGGTCTCAACTGCTTGCAAAAAGTGTAGCAGAGCCCAGCTTGCGCCGCGAGCTTCATAAAAATTATTGTCTAACTGAAACCAGCTGGTTTTATTGATCATTACCGGTGCTTCGGGTGATGATGGGCTCGCAGCACTGTCACCAGCCAGATTAGTATTGATTACCTCAGTGCCAACACTAGCGCTGAGTTTTTGTGACAATGAGCCAAGTCTTTTTTCAACTTGTTTTAAGTAATCACGTAAATTGTCTGCTCTTGCATAAAATTGATTGTTAGCTGCAGTCGCATTACCTAATTGATCGCGATAAACATACAACTGCTCAATAGCATCTTCGTATTGGCCCTCGCTCGACGGCAGTATCCAGCGGTTATTGTCAAAGTTTAGATTAGGTTGTGCTTTTGCAAGCGCGGGATTGTCTATAGATTGTGACTGCGAACGGCTAAAGTCTTTTCGCATAGCAAGCGCTAAGTCGCGCGACATTTCAAGCGCGCCAAATTCCCAACTAGGAATATTATCCATGGCTATGCCGGGAGGTGTCATATCGTTTGTAATATATCCACCTGGTTTGTTAAGCAGTTCTTCAAGTACGCCAATTAAGGCGTTTGTGGTGGTATATCCAACAACCACCTTTTGTTGATTCTGTTCTGCTTGCTCTTGTGCTCGCTGGTTCACATCAAATGTATTGGGCTCAAAGCTCCACCAAAAACCTAACAGGCAGAACAATAGAATAATGACAGCGAATACATAGCTTAAATTTTTAGTAGTGAAAAAAGCGCTCATGATAATCCTTTTGAGAATTCAAATAATGGATAGATAGTGGTAAACATGCAAGCTTAACTCTGAAAATGATGTTTAAACGACTGTGAGTAAACAACCGGCGATGCCGGTAAAGAGTTGAATGCTTTGCATATTTTTCTTAAGTATACGCCATTGTGAGTGAAATAGCCTATCAAATTGTGCAAATTGGCCTTCTAAGATACCGTTATCGGTATCTTAGTAAAAGTACCGCAAGCACATAGGCTAAACCAATTGCAAATGGGAAAAACAAAAATGTAACGACGGTAGCTGCGCGCACAAGCCATTCATTTACATCAAAATATTTCGCGATACCCGCACAAACACCTGATATCTTTGCTTTGGCGGCGTCTCTGAAAAATCGCTTTTCATTAAGTACGGTCTTCATTATTTACTCCTAGCTGTCTTTTTTAATAATGTTGAGGTGAGAGAGCAGCATTAAGACCGCAGCTCCACCTATGTAACAAACAACGGGTGACAACACTAAACTTAACAAACTAACTTGTGGCAACATGACTGTATTCCTTATAGATGCTTTTAATTAGTCGTCGGCTTTTTCGTCTTGGTTGTCTTGTGTTTCAATTTTTTGTGTTTTAGCCGAGCCTTGTTTGGTCGAGGCTAAATCAGTAATGGTGACTTTATTTGGTGGCACTGGGCTCGAATCAACGCTAATCGCATTGCTAGCCGTGAGTAATGTTTTTTCTAGTTTTACTTCTATTTCGTATGTTGCATTATTAACCGCACTTTTGACGAACTGAGTCACAATTTGCTCAAGAGCACTTTTTTGTTCGTCCATTTGGGCATTAGCAGTGGTTGAAAGAGCGCAAGCAGATACGAAAATAGCGGCGGCTAATTTGTTTGAAAATTTCATAGTAATTCCTAAAAATATTGAATGTGTTAAAGGTTTCGCTTACGTCTTTGGAAAACCTGTGTTGCTTTATTGCAATCACACTTAGGCTTTAGCGAATGTTATGCCAAATTCAAAAATATCAATAAATTATTATGTAAATCAGTTTCTTACGTTATTTTTGCAAATGTGTGTATGAAATGGTGAGCTCGAAATGCAAGGTCTGTTAGTGAAATTCACCATGTTAGTTAGCTGTTTTGACTAAAATTTTGTGTATGTTGTTTTGCTGCAGTTTGAGCGGCCTGCACTTGTTCATACGCTTCTACAAGTAATTGCGTGTTGGCGTGTTCGCTTGCCTGCTTGCCTGTGCCATGTTGGCTCAAATATCGCCGCCAAATTTTTCCGCCAGCTTGACCTTGAAACAAACCTAGCATATGCCTGGCAATGTGCCACACTCTCGCGCCTTGTTCAGTTTGTACTTTTATATAGTCTGTCATTGCGTCAATAACAGCGCTTCGCTCAATGCTATCTTTGCCGTTTTTGCCAAATAATTGGGCATCAACCTGACTTAGTAAATACGGGTTTGAATAGATTTCTCGCCCTAACATAACGCCGTCAACATATTGCAAGTGGTGCTTTGCGTCTTCCATTGTATTGATACCACCATTAATATTAATCAGTAAGCTAGGATTGTCTTGTTTAAGCCGGTAAACGCGTTCGTAATTAAGTGGTGGTACATCTCTGTTTTGTTTTGGACTTAAGCCTTGTAACCATGCTTTACGAGCATGCACAATAAAGTGCTCGCAGCCACCCTGATGCACTTCTTGCACAAAATCAGATAAGCCTTGGTCGTCGTCCATGTCGTCTATACCAATTCGGCATTTAACGGTAACCGGGATGTCTACTTCCTTTCGCATAGCACTAACGCACTGAGCTACTACTTGGGGAGTCGCCATTAAACAAGCACCAAAGCGGCCATTTTTTACTCTATCTGAAGGACAACCTACGTTAATATTAACTTCGTCGTATCCGCGTTCTTGTGCAATGTGCGCGCATCTGGCCATGTCGCTTGGGTCGCTGCCGCCAAGCTGCAACACTACAGGATGCTCTTGATCACTAAATGCTAGGTAATCGCCTTTGCCGTATATCATTGCGCCAGTGGTAACCATCTCCGTATAAAGCACAGCATGCTCAGACAAAAGGCGTAAAAAATAGCGGCAGTGACGGTCAGTCCAGTCAAGCATTGGGGCGACGGAGAAACGGTGGTCGATAGTTGAACTACTTTTCAATGTTAACTCTTTGTTTTGTTTGGGTAATAATCATTTTTTGATTTTTTTGTTTCATTTTTAGAGGGTAATATTTCCGCTGTTTTCCGTTTACTTATACTTTTCAGTTAGACGATAGGAAGACAAAAAAGATGGCGTACTATAGCATCCGTAAGCGTTCAAGAAAAAATAAAAGTGTTTATTGTGTGTCCATAATTCAAAAGGAGCGCAATAAAGTTACGTTTTCTAAATCAATGACATTCTCAACTAAAATTAATGCCACTCAGTGGGCAAAGTCTGCGATTGACCAGCTGGGGAAAAGTAATTTAGATGGAATAAATGGCTTACGTGAAGCCACATTAGGCGAAATGATTGAAAAGTATATTAACCACAAATCAGCGTCTAACCGGCCTCATGGCAGAACTGCACTCTATTGCATGGATACAATTCTTAAATTTCAAATAAGTAAAGTCATCGCTTCCAAGTTGAGGAGTCGAGATATAGTCGAGTTTTGCCTCTAGAGAAGAAACTCTAAAAGCTCTCCTAGCGCTTCGACAATTAGTATTGACATTAGCTTTATCCGAAAAGTGTTGCGAGTCGGTAAACCTTTGCTTGGAGTCAAATGGTGATGGCGTGTTTGTTGATACAGAACTACAATTGACAGAGCGAAAGGTAGAAGAAATATTCTTTCAAATTGCTGCGAATATCGATAGCCAATTGCACACCACAAATCGTTCGGTGCTAAATGCTAATTCACAAGGAAAAGAGCTAGGGGAAAACAGGTTCTTGACCTTAGCCCAAATGAAGTTGTAGAGCTTGATGACTTACAAAAATATCGCAAGCTGATACTGTTAAATTCGTCGAGTCAATTAAGTATGATTTTGACAAATCATTTTTCGATGGTTCCGAGT
>CAZXTD010000201.1:0-6869 GCA_964643575.1 uncultured Glaciecola sp.
ATAAATAGGAATCTTGATGATCGAATTAACCTACTGGCTAATTGCCGCACTAACCATTCCTGTTTTGGGTGCGCTGATAGTTTCGCAACTAGGCAAGCTTGAAAACTTGCGCGAAACGGCAACTTTACTTACCGCTGCTTGTTTATTTGCGGTTAACATTTATTTGTACACGCAATTAGACAATGCTTCTCAAGCGGGCTTTGTATTGGCAGAGCCTATAGCCGGCTTGTCCATTTCTTTTTCGGTCAATAGCTTTGGTGTGATGTTTGCGCTAATCGCGAGCGGCTTATGGATTGCCACCTCTATATATGCCATTGGCTATATGCGTGCGCACAAAGAAAATAACCAAACGCGCTTTTTTACCCTTTTTGCAGTCGCCATAGCCGGTGTTATGGCTGTTGCCTATTCCGAAAACCTCTTTACACTATTTATATTCTATGAATTTTTAACCGTATCGACCTATCCATTAGTTACCCACTCAGGCACCCAAAACAGGAATAGTTAGTGCGGCAATTAGCCAGTAGGTTAATTCGATCATCAAGATTCCTATTTATTTGGCTAAGCGCCGCTGAGCAGGGCTTTGGCTACAGATTGTGCCGATTCGAATGGCAAATCAGTATATAAGCCAAAATATATGCATGCTATTGCGCCAATCCACAGGGCTAAAGCCATACTTACCGGTGCTTTAGCGACGCTAATGTCGCCGCTATTAACACCATGTATTACTATTTTACGTTTGCTATTAAAATACATTGCTTCGAGTATCTTCCATACATAGGCGATGGCCAAAACCGACCCAACTAGTATGGCGACAACGACTATCCATTTACCCTGGGCGATGGAGGCTTCTAGCAAATACCATTTAGTCACAAAGCCTACGGTACCAGGCACGCCAATTAGGCTTAAGCCTCCTAAAACCATTGCGGCGAAGGTCCATGGCATGCTGCCGCCAAAGCCTCGTAATTCACTTAATAGCGTTGTATTCGCCCGATATAAAATAATGCCAGCGCCCATAAACAGCGTGGCTTTTATAATGGCATGGTTAAATAAATGCAGGATTGAGGCGGTAATGCCAGTTTCGCTCAACAAAGAAATACCAATGATAATATAGCCAATTTGCGCAACACTTGAGAAAGCTAACAAACGTTTAAGTTCTATTTGTTGCCATGCGCGATAAGACCCGTAAATAACACCAACACAGCCTAAGACCAAAAGAATTTGCGGTAATAACAATGCTTGCCAATAATCGATAGGGTAGAGGTCAAACAGCACGCGTAAAAGGGCGTAAATCGATACTTTAGTTGCCGTTGCTGATAAAAATATGCTGATAACCGAGGGAGCATGACTGTAGGCATTCGGCATCCAGCTATGGAGCGGGAATATAGCGGCTTTCAGGCCTAAACCTAATACAATAAAGATAAAGCCGGTCATGACCAACTGCATGTCTTCAAAGGTACTAAAACGCACCGCTATATCGGCAATGTTTAAACTACCCGACGCGGCAAACAAGAAACCCACACCAATCAAAAAGAAGGTCGCGCCTATGGTGCCTAAAATTAAGTAGGAGAAAGCAGCGGTAAGTGCACGTTTAGAGCGGCCCATACTGATTAAGGCATAGCTTGATAGGGACGAAATTTCTAAAAATACAAATAAATTGAATATATCGCCCGTAAGCGCAATACCGAGCAAGCCCAAAAGGCAAAGCTGAAACGCTGCGTAAAATAAGCCGTAACTTTGTTTATGAATTTCTTTAGGTACGCTTTGTAACGCGTAAATAGAAGTGACCGTTGCAATAGCACTCACTATTAACGCCAAAAAAGCGTTAAGAGAATCTATTTTGTACTCAATGCCCCAAGGCGGACGCCAGCCTCCTAACTCATAAATAACGTGTTTTCCGTCGATTACGTCAAACAAAATGATAAACGAAAGGACTAAGCAAGTACTCGATACAACAAGAGTGAGTAGCCAGCTAATAGTATGTGATTTAAATAAAGCGGTAATGGGTGCGACAATTAGCGGGATTACCACTAATAATATGGTTAGCTGCTCAGTCATTCTTTGCTATCCATTTCGTGAATTTGATCTTCTTCAACGGTATCGTAAGCCTCTTTGATGCGGATTACTAAGGCAAAACCTAAGGCTGTGGTTGCTACGCCCACAACAATTGCCGTTAGCATAAGGACTTGAGGCAAAGGGTTTGAATAGATGGTAAATTTGGCGTCAACAATAGGTACTGTGCCGCCGGTAACTTTACCTAGGCTGACATAAAATAAAATGACGGCAGTCTGGAACACGGCCAAACCTGCTAATTTCTTAATGAGATTAGAGCGACTTATCAAAGTATATAGCCCTACCATCATCACAGCAATAATGAGCCAATAATTGATATGTCCTAAAATATACTCTGTCATTCTGGTGCCACCCTTCTAGCAAAAGAGAAAAATAGCAAAATCATCACAGAGGCGACTGTTATGCCTACGCCAAGTTCGATGACAATAATGCCAATGTGCTGTCCGGTTATTGGATTATCGGCTAGCACACTGTAGTTCAGAAAATTTCCGCCTAGTAGCATCGACATAACGCCCACGCCCGCATACAGTAATACACCAAGGCTAGCGCATACTTTTAGCGCTTGCTCTGGAATAACTTTTAATGCGGCATCTAAACCAAACGTGAGCGCATACAACAAAATAGAAGAAGAAAAAATTACGCCAGCCTGAAAGCCTCCGCCTGGGCTATAATCGCCATGAAACTGCACATACAATGCAAACAATATAATAACCGGCGACAACCACTTTGTTACCACACGTAAAATCAGATCATTTATCATGTTTTACTCCATCTGCTTTGACGTGTATTTTTCGTCGTTGTCCTAACAGTAGCAATACGCCAATACCAGCGGTTAACACCACTGTGACTTCACCTAAAGTATCGAAGCCCCGATAACTTGCTAATACCGCTGTGACTAAGTTAGGTACGCCAGTTTCAGCTTGGCCTTGTTCAATAAAACGTTTTGCAATTTGTTGGTTGGGTGCACTTTCGTTATCGCCTAGCTCTGCTATGTCGTGGGTACCAAAAATGAGTAAAGCGCCCATAAGCGTGCAAATAATAAGAGGTGCAGCACGTTTTTTGCCGGTTGACGTGGCTTCGTGCCCATCTTTGATTGAGGCTAAGGTGACCAGCATTAAAACGGTTGAAATACCGGTACCAACAGCGGCTTCGGTAAAGGCAACGTCGTGTGCATCAAGCACAACAAATAGACCTGCTACTATCAGGCTGTAAAGTCCAAATAGCATGGCCATTGCAAATAAGTGGCGAGTTTTTAGAACAGCTAAAGCCATCACCAATAGAAAAACGAGTAAAACCAGATTTAGCACTAAACTCATGACTTTTCTCGCTCAGCAGATTGTACATGTATTTTTTGATTATGGCGCAAGCCCCATCGCCAAGCGTTATTAGCAAGGGCATAGGATGATGCTGGGCTAGTAAAAGCTAAAAACATAAATATAAGCACCAGCTTAGCAACAGAGGTATACGAGTCGGCTTGTAAAGCTAAGCCAAATAAAATAAGAAATGTGCACAGGGTATCGGTTACGCCAACTGCGTGAAGCCTTGCGTAGGTGTCTGGTAACTTGACTATGCCGATGCCGCCAATTACGCCAAGCAAACACCCCAGGCCAATAAAGATAAAACTGATAATCTCAAGTGCCATACTCATGATTCATCTTCCTCTTTAATGATGTAGCTTTTGTTATTAGCGAAAAATTTACCCCGTTCAACTAGCCTAAGCGCAGCAATAACCGCAACAAAGTTTAGTAGTGAATATAAGAGCGAAATATCAAGAAGGTCGTGCCGGCCAGTATAAAAAGCGTATACAGATACCAACAATACTGCCTTTGTACCAAACATATTTACCGCCAAAATGCGGTCAAATACGCTAGGGCCAAGTAGGGCGCGGCACACTGCTAAAGCCATGGCTACCATAATGGCAACCGCAGCGACTAAAAAATACATGGTCATGATTTAGGTAGCTCTACTTGTGAAACGGAGTATTGTTTTGGCATGATTTTCAGCATGTCGTCGTTGGCAAGGTCAGTCGCGCCTTGATTACTAATGGTATGTACAAGTAGCGTATCCTCTGAAAGCGCAATACTTGACGAGCCAGGAGTAAGGGTAATCGCATTTGCATACAATACTTTTGCAACCTCGCTCTCAAAAGGAATTGGAATACTTATGAAAGTAGATTCTACTGGGCGAATTCCTAAAATACGCAAGCTTACGTCAATGTTAGATTGCACCACCTTAATTGCGAGCTTATACAAAAATTTGATGAAGCTCAGGGTAACGAAAAATGTGTAACGTTCTTGGTCAATCTTATACATCCTGCTTGTAATCCATATAGAAAACAAAACAGATATGACACCAAAGGAAAGCATGAGTGGCTCAAACATTCCTGATAATAGTAACCAAGTGATGACCAATATGATGACTAATCTAACTTTATGATTCACTTATTGTCCTTAGTTGTATGCCATTAGCGATTAACCAGTTATCACTAAAGGCTGAGCGAGGGAGGCTCAAATATTCTGTCTCTTGGGTGGCCGGTTTGCGATCCAAATAGGTCTTACCTTATTTGGATCACTAATTAACTTTTTTTAATCTAACAACTTGCTAACATGTTTACAATCTTATGTTGGATTTAAATCTTGCCCATGTCGGGCTTCCGGCCTAAAGCGCAGAAAATTGATACTTAATCGTTTTCGCATAATCTTTATTCGGGCCTACCCAGTCTGCTTCAAAGTTAGCTTGATTAACCGCATCAATTAACCCTTGGGCTTCTAATGCAATGCCTTGGTATTTTTTAGGTAAAAAATTGCCCGTATAGACTTGCATACCCGCTTGGTCACTATAAATGTCTAATGCCAATGCATTTTGTTTCGAAATTAAACGAGCATTATGAGCTTTGTTCATGACAAAGCATTCATCAAAGTCTCGGATATTTATTTTACCTTCGAGTGTTTGCGGTTCTGTAAAGTCAAAATCGCTGCCGCGAGTGTCGGCAAAATTGCCTGTTGGTATGCTGTTTTTGTCCACGGGTAAGTATTGCTCTGCGAACACTTGCAGCTCGAGTTCGTGGATGCTTTTTTCGCCCAAGGTAAAGTAGGTGTGATTACACATATTGATAGGGCAATCTGCATCACAGCTGGCAGCAAAATCGATAATCAAGGCATTCTGATTTGTCAGGGTGTAGGTTACTGATGCCGTTAAATTACCCGGAAAACCTTGGTCATTTGCCGGCGAAAATAGTGTAAAGGTTACGCTAGAAGTAGTCGCAGTCTCATCTGAACTTGCCATTGACCAAAAACGATGACTAAAGCTATTTGCCCCGCCATGAAGCATATTTTGCCCTTCATTCGCTTTTAATTGGATGTCCTTATTATTGTGGGTGAATTGTGCACCTGCAATTCTATTACTTACGCGTCCGCATGTGGCGCCCATGTATGCCGTATCTGATTTAATATCCTTATCGGTGGCATGATTCAGCGTAGTTTCAAATAGACGATTGGCCTTGTTCGGGACTTTAATTGATAAAATGCGAGCACCAAAATTACAAAGCGTGACTTGCATCAAATTGTCATTTGTTAGTGTGGTACGTTTAATCGTAGGGCTTTGTTTGCCGAGGGCGTTGTTTGGCTCGTTCGGTGGCATATTGTAGGTAATCTAATAAAAACAGAGTCTTAATATGCAATTGCTACGTTTATAAGGCAAGTTTTTTATTAGTTTGCCCTTTGATTCTTTTGCTGACATACAAAAAGGCGCCCATAAAGGACGCCTCACACAATTTATTACTAGGGAGTTTGTATTCTATTTGCTTTTAGTTACTTTCAAATAGTTGACTACCTATTTCGATA
Source organism: uncultured Glaciecola sp. (assembly GCA_964643575.1). GTDB lineage: Bacteria > Pseudomonadota > Gammaproteobacteria > Enterobacterales > Alteromonadaceae > Glaciecola. Next base: position 5,913 of record CAZXTD010000201.1, read on the forward strand.
CGTCGTGGTTTTTTCTCTTCAGGCACCACACGCTCTAAGTCGATGTGGAGCAAGCCGTTTTGCATGTCGGCTGTGAGCACCTTAACGTTGTCACCTAGCTGAAACTTGCGTTCAAAGTTACGCTCTGAAATTCCTTTGTGAAGGAACCTACGCTCTGGCGCGTCTTCTTTGGCCTTGTTTCCATTTGCGGAAGTCTCTTGCTCGGCAGTTTCTTTTTTGCCAATCACTTTTAAGGTGTTGTCTTGCACTTCAATTATCACGTCTTCTTGCGCGAAACCCGCAACAGCCATGGTGATTCGGTATTTGTCTTCGTCTAACAATTCAATGTTATACGGAGGGTATGTGGTTTGTTTTTCCTGACGATTAGCTGCATCGATCATAGATGCAAGGTGGTCAGAACCAATAAAAGAACGGTAAAGTGGAGATAGATCGATAGTACGCATTTTCATATCCTTCCTATTAAGCAATATGTTTAAATTTAAGTTTGTTCCTTACCCCGACTATTCGGCGGTAAGGTGTTTGTGGCACCTATTGGCTGCCACAACTTATATATAGGATTGCTGCTTAAATTTTCAAGCTACAGATATGAAAAAAATAAAAAAAATTATAAATAAAGTTTTAAGTGTCTGAAATTACTGCTTATTGTGCCTGCTTTTTAATACATCAACGGCATCTTTTAATTCTAAACCGCTTGCTTGTAACAGCACAATTAGGTGATAAATAAGATCGGCAGACTCGTTTTTTAGCTCGTCTAAGTCTTTTACTGTTGCTGCGAGTGCTGTCTCAACACCTTCTTCCCCCACTTTTTGGGCAATGCGTTTTATACCGCTTGCGTATAAAGATGCGGTGTAGCTAGAGTCTGCGGGTGCGTTTTTGCGTGACGCAATCACTTGCTCAAGCTCTGCAATAAAACTGATGTCACTAGTATCAGCGTCGTTCCAGCAAGAGGTGGTGCCC
>CAZXTD010000202.1:0-5936 GCA_964643575.1 uncultured Glaciecola sp.
GGCATATTGCTAGTGGCCATGATCAAGTGCGGCGTAGAGCTTGCCTTTGACGTAATGGTTGAAGCAGGCATATTACCTGAATCAGCTTATTATGAGTCACTACACGAAACTCCGCTTATTTCTAACACCATAGCTCGTAAGCGCTTGTATGAAATGAACGTAGTAATTTCAGACACTGCTGAATACGGCAACTATCTCTTTGCCAACGCCGCAGTGCCTTTATTGAAAGAAAAATTAATGCCCAAAATCACCCTTGAACACATTGGTGGTGGCTTAGGCAGCACAAGCAACGAAGTTGATAACATGACTTTAGTCAATATCAACAAAGCCATTCGTTCGCACGGTGTTGAAAGCGTGGGGGAAGTATTACGTGGTTACATGACCGATATGAAAGCGATTAACGCATAAGCGATATCTAATATCGGCAATAGCCAAGACAGTTCTGTCGTTAGGTGCTTTAACTAAGCTCCTTTTACCCGGTCATTTTATGGCCGGGTTTTTTTATGCTTTTTCAGCAAGCGGCGTATACTTAATCCCTAATTTCACTGCAAAATAAGTAGCAATACCAAACACTAAAAACCCGTAGGCAATAGGCTGAATACTGTCGCTTAAATATTGATTGATAAACGTCGCAATAGGCACTGCTAACGCACTCGTAAATGAGCCAATAAACGCTGCACCAACACCCGCCATGTGCCCCACAGGGACCATCGCAAGCGAATTCAAATTACCGAACAGAACACCAATAAAGAAAAAGCCGATAAACATCAGGCTCACAAACAACCATAAAGGCGGTACGCCATCAAACCATATAGCAACACATGTCAGCGTAATGCCAAAAACTACTGTCATCACTAGCGCAATGCTAACTAAGCGAATCATGCCTAGCCTTACCACCATCATGCCGTTAAACAAAGACGCTGCACCTATCGCAAAGGCGAGTGTTGCAAACAACAGCGGAAAATACTCACCGGTATCATAAATGCTCTGAAAAATAGTTTGTGAGCCACTCAAATACGCTAAAAACGCACCAAATATAAAGCCCATTCCTAAAGACGGCCCCATCACAGCAGGCTGCCTTACTAACCAAGCCAGGGAGCGCCAAAAGTGATACCAATTAAACTTAACGCGATTGGCCCGCACTAAGGTTTCTTTTTGGCGACTAAAAAACCAAATCGCAGAAATAGCCGCAACAATCGCAAACACAGTAAAGATATGTCGCCATCCGTAAAACCCCATCACCACTTGTCCAACAAGCGGCGCAACCATCGGCACAAGAATAAATATCACGGTAGTAAATGACATTACGCGTGCCATTTTGTCGCCCACGTACAAATCGCGCACTAATGCCATAGACGCAATGCGCGGCCCAGATACACCAAACGCTTGAATCATTCGCCCAATCAATAACATTTCGATAGAGGTCGATAAATAGCACACTAAGGTGCCTATTAAGAAGATGATTAAACCCACTAAAATAGTTAAACGACGACCTCGTGCATCAGCGAAAGGGCCAAAAAACACTTGCCCAAAAGCCATACCCAAAAAGAAAATTGAAATAATAAGGTAGGTTTGCTGACTACTTTCGCTGTTTAACTCCGCGCCAATTTTATCTAAGGCAGGTAACATCGCATCGATGCTCAAGGCAACCAAAGATGTTAAAAACGCCATCAGTAATATAAATTCGACCAGCGGTAAACGCGCCGACTCTGGCGCTTGTATGCTAGTGGGAGCAGCTTGCATTGATAATTGTCTCAGCGGTGTTGATTAATTAGCCGCGCAAAGTATCACATGTCTACTTTTTAGGCTAGATTTGTTAGCACTTACTTGTATTGACTAGGAATGAATCACCCAACTATAGAAGCACGGCTCAGTCTCTCTCAAGCACCTTAATACGGCCATTGCTCAAGCTATAAACAAAGCTATGGAGCTTAACATCTTGCCCGCGCTTCATAGCATCTTGCCATACACTGGTTTCCCTAACGTGTTGCGCTTGCTCCAACACGTTTAATTCACACAAACGGTTTAAACGCTCATGGTATTCTAAAGACTCAAGCTCTTGTTTATGGGATTTAGCAATGTCTTTAATATGAAGCAACCAGTTGTCGATTAAACCCAGGCTATCACCGTCGAGTGCAGCTTGGACGCCACCACATCCGTAATGACCACACACAATAACATGCTTCACTTTGAGTACATCAAGCGCATATTGTAATACCGACATACAGTTAAAATCGGTGTGCACTACCATATTGGCCACATTGCGATGCACAAACACCTCGCCCGGTAGCAAATCGACTATTTGATTAGCTGGCACGCGCGAATCGCTGCAGCCAATCCACAAATACATGGGCGTTTGCTGCTGAGCTAGTGCACTAAAAAATTCAGGGTTTTCTTCTTGGGTGGTTTCTGCCCATTTTTTGTTATTGTCGAGCAGGCGCTGAATTTCAGGCATTGCACAGTGTTCCTTTTGTTCTATGACGTACTAATAAAGGTAACAATATCATGAAACTAGCTAAGCCATAAAACTATCTAGATGCTGCTGCAAGGTTTTATGCCCCGACAACCAATCTCTCAATTGCTCAACACCCGACAAATGCGGGTAATGTTTTCTGCAAGCAAAAACAACCTTGCGCTGTTGATTAGGGAAAATAGGTAAATATTTCACGCCAATCCGGTCGCTGCAGGCTAATTTAGGCACAAAAGTCACACCATCATTCATTGCTACGAGGGCAAGCAATGTTTCTATACTATTGCCCTTATATTGGTTTGACACATCAACACCGGCTGAGAAACAAAACTGTTGTGCTTGGTCTTTAAAACAGTGGCCGTCGCTCAACATTAAAAGATCACAGCCTTGAAGATCGGCCAGCGCAACCTTTTTATGCTCACAAAGTGTGTTTCTTGTTGATGCCGCAACTAAAAAGTCTTCTTTGTATAAAGTGAGGGTATGATAATTTGAGAGCTCGGGCACGTCGGCTAAAATAGCAAAGTCGAGCTCGCCAATATCGAGGGCGGCTAAAATAGCCGCCGTTTGCATCTCAACAAACATAAACTGGCTATCAACAAATGCTTCTTTCATTGAAGTAAGCAATATCGGTAATAAATAAGGCGCAATGGTTGGAATAATACCCACTGTCAACTTACCTTGTAACGGACCGCTAGATCTCGCAGCCATTTCTTTTAATACCCGCGTATTGTCTAAAATCAACTCTATTTGTGCCAATAGGCGCTTGCCATCGCTAGTTAAGGTGACCTGTTTTGTTGAGCGGTCAAATAAAACTACGCCCAGCGTTTGTTCTAACTTTTTAATTTGACCACTTAAGGTAGGTTGGCTTACAAAGCATGCGTCGGCCGCATGGCGAAAATGCTTATATTTGGCGACTGCCTTAACATATTCGAAATCTCTTAAATTCATTTGAGCGCTCTGTGTGCTAATTACGCATCACTTAACAATAGGTTTTAACTATCAATATAATACAAATAAACGATTGGAGCTATCATTAGTCATCCCTCATAATCCTTATCAACTTAACAAGAGGAATAAAACTATGTCTAGCAACACAAACACCCTAAAGAATATTGAAGGTCAAAACATCCCTAACGTTACATTTGCCACTCGCAAAAATGACGAATGGAAAGCACTAACTACTGACGAAATTTTTAAAGGAAAAACGGTTGTCGTGTTTTCACTGCCAGGCGCATTTACGCCAACGTGCTCGTCTACCCATTTGCCTCGTTACAATGAGTTGGCCGGCGTATTTAAACAAAACGGTGTCGACGAAATTGTTTGTTTGTCGGTAAATGACACATTTGTCATGAACGCATGGGCAAGCGATCAAGAAGCGCAAAACATTACCTTATTGCCCGACGGCAACGGCGAGTTTACCGATGGTATGGGCATGCTAGTTGATAAAGCCGATTTAGGTTTTGGCAAGCGCAGCTGGAGATATTCCATGTTAGTCAAAGACGGTGTGATTGAAAAAATGTTTATAGAACCCGACTTACCAGGTGACCCATTTGAAGTATCAGATGCTGATACCATGCTCTCTTATATCAATCCACAACAAGAAAAACCTGAGGCAGTCAGTATTTTCACCAAACCTGGTTGTCCGTTTTGTGTAAAAGCGAAGGCTTTACTCACAGAAAAAGGCTTAGCATTTGAAGAAATCACAATGGGCGATGGCGCGTCACTCACAAGTCTTAAAGCCATTACCGGGCGCGAGACTGTGCCGCAAATATTTATTGGTGGCAAGCACATAGGCGGGTCTGAAGACTTAGCACGCTATTTTGCCTAAACCATACATACCAGCGGGGGCCGTTTGCCCCTGCTCAACAACAGGATTAAACAAAATGAAGCAAATACAAACCGATGTCGTTGTAATAGGTGCAGGTACAGCAGGCTTAAGTGCATACCGCAATTCAAAAGCCTCTACTCAAAACGTGCTAATGATTGAAGCTGGGCCCTACGGCACAACTTGTGCACGAGTTGGCTGTATGCCAAGTAAATTGCTAATTGCTGCTGCCGAAGCCGCTCACTCAATTGAAATGGCCCCAGCGTTTGGTGTTAATACCTCTGCACCGAGCATCGACGGTAAAGCAGTAATGGCTCGCGTTAAAAGCGAAAGAGACCGTTTTGCCGGCTTTGTTGTGGAAGCGGTAGACGAGATACCTAGGACAGACAAAATACGTGGTTATGCCAAATTTTTAGACAATAACCGTATTCAAATTGACGACCATACTGTCATCACAGCTTCTCGTTTTGTTATTGCGACTGGTTCGAGACCTTCTTACCCCGGTGTATTTGATAATTTTGGCGACAAACTGATCATTAATGATGACGTGTTTGACTGGGACGATTTGCCTGAGTCAGTCGCTGTGTTTGGCCCTGGTGTTATTGGCCTTGAAATTGGGCAAGCGCTAAGTCGTTTAGGCGTAAATGTGAAACTTTTTGGTGTAGGCGGCGCAATTGGTCCACTAACCGACCCTGTTATTCGCGACTACGCCAATAAAGTATTTGCTGAAGAGTTTTATGTTGATACCAACTCATCGGTCACCGACATGATGCTTGTGGATAATAAGGCACAGCTGTCATACCTCGACAAACAAGGCAAAAAACAAACTGAGCAGTTTGACTATGTATTAGCCGCAACCGGACGCGTACCTAATGTTGACAAGTTAGGGCTCGAAAACACAGGGATATCATTAGATGAACGCGGCGTACCCATTGCAGACCCGCATACTATGCAGTGCGGCGACTCAAATATTTTTATTGCGGGTGATGCAAGCAACATGATTCCGCTATTGCACGAAGCCTCTGACCAAGGCACCATTGCAGGCACAAATGCGGGGCGCTTTCCTGATGTTCGAGTTGGGCTACGAAGAGCGAAAATTGCAGCGGTATTTAGCGACCCACAAATAGCGATGATAGGCGAAACCTACCAACAGATTACAGAGCGTTTAGGCGAATGCGGTTGCTTTGAAGTAGGCGAAGTAAGTTTTGAAAACCAAGGCCGTAGCCGCGTTATGCTTAAAAATAAAGGACACATGCGAGTATATGCTGAGCAAGGCACAGGCTTATTTATTGGCGCTGAGTTTATTGGCCCACAAGCAGAGCATATTGCCCATTTATTAGCTTGGGCGGTGCAAAACAAAATGACGGTACCTCAAATGCTTGAGATGCCATTTTACCACCCCGTTATTGAAGAAGGTTTGCGCACCGCACTACGTGATTTAAATGCCAAGCTCAAGTTTGGGCCCGACATTGTAAATATGTGCATGGAATGTGGCCCGGGTGCTTAAGAGTCGACACCGAGTCAGTTTTCACTAATGAGCGCGTGAGTCAATTTGGTTTAATTGACTTACGCCATATTCATCCCTTAAGGCATTGTTGACAAATCAACAGCGAGTTTAAGAATAAAGCGCTAATCCACAGG
>CAZXTD010000202.1:5946-6782 GCA_964643575.1 uncultured Glaciecola sp.
GGTATAGTTCAACACGTTATCAGAAAGACTTACTTTATATACATCTTCATAGTTGCTGTTGTTCGATACTTCCCATTCTCCAGCCACTAAAGCAATATCTGACACGCCCATTTTTTCTAAGGATACCAAATCGTAGTAAAAACCGATGTAGTCGTATGTTTGATAGGTAGTTACATAATTACCTTCTTGCCCATAATAAGGTAACTGTGGGTCTACACCCAACATTGCGAAAAATTCCTTTTCAATATTCTGCTTAAAATCAAAGCATCTGCGAGCAGATTCAACTATCGCCTCATAATCACCCGGAGGTTTGACGCAAGCACCGTTATCTGGGAAATAGTGTTCTACCAATGTCTTTTCACGTTCAGAAGCCGGACTAAGAAAAGCTTCTTTATATCTATTTTCGTCTTTAAAAGTATCACCCTTTTCTATTGCTTGATGACTCGCAAGCATTTTATTTAGCAAATTCTTTTGGGCCAAACCGCCGTGGTATATTACGAGGGCGTCATCACTTAAAATCTTCCACTCACCCGCTGGAAAAATATAGTTAGCGCATGATGAAATACAATGCCCTGACACGTAAATATTCAGACCATTTTCTTTAATAAAGCGCCCGATTAATATGCCTGCTAAACCGGTTCCTCCTCTACTAGTGATTTTTATAAACGTCGGTTTTTTTTCTGCTTCCTCATAAACTTGTACAAGTTTTTCATAACCTTCAAAGCTTATTTTTCCGACATATCGAATTTGTGTTTTTTGCTCCGACAAAGTAATCCAAGGGTCGGGTTTAAGCAAAACAAATAAAGTTGATAGTAAAATTAGTGTAAGCGCCACTA
>CAZXTD010000203.1:0-6758 GCA_964643575.1 uncultured Glaciecola sp.
TCATGTCGTCAAACTCGTCTACTATAACGACAATTGCTGGGAGTTTTTCTAACTCAGGAGCGCTTGGCTCCATGCTTTGTTCTGGTTTCCAAAGCGGGTCGAGAATGGGCTGGCCAGCTTCTTTTGCTTTGGCGACTTTACGGTTATAGCCTTTGAGGTTTCTGACGCCTAGTGCCGACATTAGGCGATAACGTCTCTCCATTTCACCTACACACCAGCGAAGCGCATTAGAAGCTTCTTTCATATCGGTAACGACTTCCGCTAACAAATGCGGAATTCCTTCATACACCGACAATTCGAGCATTTTAGGATCGATCATGATTAAGCGAACGTCTTCTGGCGTCGACTTATAAAGCAAACTCAATATCATAACGTTAACGCCAACCGATTTTCCCGAGCCCGTAGTACCTGCAACTAATAGATGCGGCATACTCGCTAAATCAACAACAACAGGCTCACCGCTAATATCGGCACCGAGCACCATAGTCAAAGGTGACGGATTGTTCTGAAAAGCCTCACAGCCAATCACTTCACTCAAACGCACCATCTCTCGATGTTTGTTGGGTAGCTCAAGCCCTATAACAGACTTCCCGGGAATAACTTCTACTACACGCACTGAAATGGCAGACATCGCTCTAGCTAAGTCTTTAGCTAGCGTTGTAATCTTGCTCACTTTAATACCCGGAGCGAGATCTAACTCAAATCGAGTAATAACAGGGCCAGGTAACACGTCTACTACGTTTGCTTGTATATTAAAATCGGCTAGCTTGGCTTCAAGTAGTCTTGAAATTTGTTGTAGCTCTTCTTCGGTAATCGGGTTTTCTTTTTTGTTTGCGCGCTCTAGTAAATCAAAAGAAGGCAATGGCGCCATCTCAGAAGCAGTTACACTAGGTGGAGCATCTACTTGTTGAGTAGCATCGACTGACGCGTCATCACTTTTTACCGCTTGTTTTTCAAATACAGAGTCTGCGGGAACAACGGGCGTTGCGGTTTTTACAGGAGCAGGCTTTACGTCTTCGTCCCATACCTTTTGCAAGACTTCTTCAGGAATACTAAAGCTCGGTTCTTGCTTGACTTTAGGGGGTGGCTCAGCCCGTAAACTTGTAATTTTAACTTGGCCTTGGGCTTCTTCTTTTGCATTTGGCTCTTTATTTCTCTTATCAAAGCCTTGCTCATCAAATTCACGCTTATCGTCTTGTTGTGGCTTATTTAGTTTTGGCATAGTCAACGCTTTAGGCGCAGAAATAAGCTTTTTAGACGCAAAAATAAAACCTGCACCAATTGAATCAACGAGTTTAAACCAAGATATGCCTGTTGCTAGCGTGAACCCGGTACAAAAGAAACAAAGCAATAACAGGATTGAACCTACAAAATTAAAATAAGGAACAAGAGCCGCACTGATAATATCGCCCATTGCGCCGCCTGCTGATACGCCGTAAAAATCATCAAAATTAATACTCGCAATACCAGTAAAACCAAATACCAATAACAAGACGCCGATTAAGCGAAGCGCTATCGTTAAATAATCGAGCTCTATTAGGCTTTTGATATGTAAAAACATGAACCAGCCAGCAAAGGCCAATACAAAAGGAACTAAAAACGCAGTAATGCCAAACGTAAAAAGCAATACATCGGCAACATAAGCGCCCACCGGGCCAACCATGTTTTGCACATCAGACTCTAGACCTGCTTGACTCCAACCCGGGTCAGCCGGATGAAAAGATGCAAGCGCGACGAGTACAAAGAATGAAAAGGCGCAGGACATAATCATTCCTACTTCCATTATGCGCTGTACACCCGATAATCTTGCCATAACTATTCTGATATCTCTTTGGACATTTAATTTTTTGAAAATACCTAATTTATCTTCGAAATCTTAGCATAAAGATGTCGCCTAAACAGCTTCAAAGCTTACTTTAAGTTAATTTTTATATTTGCAGTATGTTTGACTTCTTCCATCACAACATATGTCCTAGATTCGCTTACTCCGGGCAATCTCAATAGTGTATCCCCCAGTAATTTGCGATAACTCGACATATCAGCGACGCGAGTCTTTAACAAGAAGTCAAAATTACCTGAAACAAGGTGGCACTCTTGAATATCGTCATGTTCTTGAACCGCCGCAGAAAATTCTGCAAAAATATCAACCGAAGTTTTAGTGAGTGTGATTTCAACAAAAACCAACATGGATGCACCAAGCTTATTAGGGTCGAGCCTTGCATTGTAGGCAAGAATATAACCTTGCTGTTCAAGTCTTTTTACTCTTTCTAAACAGGGGCTTGGACTTAAGCCTACCTCTTTGGATAGTTCAACGTTCGATATCTTGCTGTTTTTTTGCAGCTCAATCAAAATACGGCGGTCTATTCTATCGATATGTTTTGGCGTTTTAACTAACAAATTAATATGCCGTTAGATAATTAATAATCAACATATAATACCGTAAATAGACTAAATTCAAAATTTTTATTTTTATCAAATACATTACAATCTTGTTTTTAATTTTATTCAATAAAGAGATTGCGTCGATGATTGTAGGTGTACCTAAAGAAATAAAAAACCATGAATACCGTGTTGGTCTAACTCCGGCAGCGGTCAAAGAGTTTGTAAGTTGTGGCCATCAAGTATTAGTGCAGACTGATGCAGGCACAGCAATCAGTTTTACTAACGATTTGTACATTCAAGCTGGTGCACAAATTATCGACACTGCCGAAGAAATCTTCGCCCAAGCTGAGATGATTGTAAAAGTTAAAGAGCCGCAGCCTAATGAATGTAAAATGTTGCGCGAAGGGCAAATTCTTTACACCTATTTGCATCTTGCTCCTGATCCAGTGCAAACCGAACTTTTAGTGGCATCTAAAGCGACTTGTATTGCTTACGAAACAGTAACCGACCGTTTTGGCGGGCTACCATTGCTAGCACCTATGAGCGAGGTCGCTGGCCGTATGTCTATTCAGGCGGGTGCACATTATCTTGAAAAGGCGCATGGCGGAAGCGGCACTCTTTTAGGTGGCGTACCTGGCGTTGCTTCTGGCAAAGTATTAATTATCGGCGGCGGTGTGGTAGGTATTAACGCAGCTAAAATGGCAGTCGGTTTAGGCGCAGATGTTACCCTTCTCGACCGCTCTCTTCCTCGCCTGCGCGAAATTGATGACATCTTTAACTCACAAATTAAAACGGTATATTCCACCGAAGATGCTATAGAGCTTTATTCGTCTCGTGCAGATTTAGTCGTGGGTGCTGTGCTTATACCTGGTGCAGCTGCGCCTAAATTATTAAACCGTGCTCATATTAAAAATATGAAGCCAGGCTCTGTTCTTGTAGATGTTGCAATTGATCAAGGCGGCTGTTTTGAAACATCAAAAGCGACTACTCATCAAGATCCTGTTTATTTGGTTGATGACGTTGTGCATTATTGTGTAGCTAATATGCCAGGCGGCGTTGCTCGTACTTCTACTATGGCGCTCAACAATGCGACGCTTCCTTTTGGTCTTGCTTTGGCAAACAAGGGCGCTAAACAAGCAATGTTAGACGACGCACATTTGCTTGCTGGCTTAAATGTACACAAAGGGCTTGTTACATACAAAGCAGTAGTTGACGCATTAGGTGACCAACTGAATCTGACTTACGCTGATGCTCGTGAGGCGCTGCAGTCTTAATTAACCTTTAAATGGGCGCCTAATCGCGCCCTGTGTTGATGATTTTGGGGGGTAAGTTTAGCATTTCTTGAGTATCCATTTGGATGTAGTGTCGTTTAAGTTATTGAATGTAAAATATAAATATTACTCATTATTTCCCTCCCCATCGTCATCCTTGCGCAGGCAAGGACCCCCTAAACACTCATTAAGAATTTATAAAAACTTTGAATTCGGCGGATGATTTGGGAGGTATTTGCCTTCTCAAATATGACGTAGTCAGGCAACTCTGAGAAGATGAAGTTCATACTTTGGCTAGTGTTCTATCACTTATTCAACGATTCATTTATCGCTTTGAGAACTTCGCTCGGATTTTTAGCTCGGGTAATTGGGCGACCAATTACCAGATAGTCCACGCCAGCATCAATAGCTGAGTCGGGAGTCATAATCCGTTTTTGGTCGTCGCTGTTACTACCTTTAGGTCTTATACCTGGCGTGACTAGTTTAAATTCTTCTGATACTTTTTGACGTAGCATTAGGGCTTCTTTTGCCGAACATACGACGCCATCTGCGCCTGACTCTTCGCTGAGTATTGCAAGCTCGGCAACTTTTGAAGCAATGTCAGTAGATTGATAAACGTCTTTGAACTGTCGTTCGTCCATGCTCGTGAGAATAGTCACGGCGGTCAACAATGGTGGCGTCTTAACGATTTGTGTGGCTGATTTCGCTGCGCTAATCATGTCTTTGCCGCCGCTGGCGTGCACGTTTACCATCCAAACGCCTAAGTGGCTGGCTGCTTCAACTGCTTTTGCTACTGTATTGGGAATATCGTGAAATTTGAGATCGAGAAACACCGAAAAACCTTGGTCTACAAGAAACCTCACCCAATCAGGACCAAATAAAGTAAACATTTCTTTGCCTACTTTTAGTCTGCAATCGCTCGGTGATAATTGACTTAAAAGGTGTTTGGCAGCTGCAATCTCGTTAAAATCAAGTGCAACGATTACAGCGGGGTCTTGGTTAAAATCTCTGTTTGGCATAACAGTTATGTCCCTATCTAATAAATACAAACGAACTGGTAAGTAATCAGATGCTGACTAAATGACCTATTCTCCGTCTAAGCCCTTAATAGGCTTAAGTACCGACCACTTTTTACATGATGGACAAAGCCAATATAATTGGCGGCCTGAAAATCCGCAGCTCTGACAGCGATACTTAGGGCGTTGTGCAATTTGTTTGTCTATGAGTTGGTGCAAATGATCAATACTGTTTTGTGTACGCTCGTCTGCAAGCATTTTCTGGTATAAAGATAATAATGATTTAAACCCGCGCATAGTGGGGTGATTTTTTAACTGCTTAAGCAATGTATCAACCGCGGGTTCTATGTCACCCTTGCGTGCTAAGATGTTCACCTTTGCAATATAAGAAGATGCACATTTTTGCCAATAGGGTTCGAGAATTTTTTCTAGCCTATCCCAACCATCTATTTTGCCTGCACTGGTTTCAAGCAAAGGTATTGCTTCACTTAACCAATCTATATCGCGTTTGGGAATTTCAGTGAGGTAATCCATGGCTTGTTCAAACTGTTCTTGTTTTACAGCAAGCTTACCAAGTTCAAGCCATGCACGAACTTGCTTGCCTTCCACCATCACCGCTTTTTTCAGCGTGGTTTGAGCTTCATCAAGCTGACCGTCTGCAATAAGGTCTATCGCTTGCTCACAATAAAAATGCGAAAGTAATAAATATAGATGTTCATCGCTGGGCGTAACTTTTAAGCCCCTGCTCGCCAGTTCAACGGCCTTATTCCACTCTTTGGTGACTTGATAAATACTGAATAACTTTTGTTGGGCAACGTTGAAGTGTTTATCATTTTCGAGTAATTGTAAAAAAACGCCTTCTGCCCTTTCTAAAAATCCGGCGAGTAAATAATCTGTGCCGAGTTCAACAAGCGCTAAGGCCTCTTGTCGTTTATTTATTTCGTCACGGCTTATTAGGTTTTGGTGGACGCGTATAGCTCGGTCTAACTCTCCGCGGTGGCGAAAAAAGTTGCCCATGGCAATGTGTGTTTCAATTGTGTCGTTGTTAACGCTGATCATTTTTATTAATGTATCAACGGCTTTGTCGGGCTCATCACTAAGGAGAAAGTTTAAGCCTTTGTAATAATGGTTAGACATAATGGATGATTGTTTACGCTGAGCGTTGCGTAAACTATTTCGGCCCATCACCCATCCGTAAGCAGCGGCAACGGGTAACAATAGAAAAAGAAGTTCTACCATTTAGTTCGGTTTCTCTACAGATAATTTGTCGAGGCGTCGTTTCATGTGGGCAAAACGTAATTTTAATGCCAGATATTTAGTCAGCATGGTACTGATACCAACAAAAATTCCCAAACCAATACAAATTGCCATTAACACAGAAATACGTAAATCAATTTGAGCAATCAAATAATTAATTGTGACAATCTCATTATTGCGCGCACCGACCACAATTGCTGTGAGCAGTAATACAATAACAACAATAAATAGGATAATTCCTTTCATACCTTTCCTATTGATAGATGGCCGCTTTGCCGATTTTACAAAGCAATTCGGCCAACAAAAATTTGGTTAAGCTCTATAGATCGACGCGATCTCTTAGCTCTTTGCCAGCTTTAAAGTGTGGAACATGCTTGCCGGTAAGGTTTACGGTCTCGCCTGTTTTTGGGTTTCTGCCCACTCTTGGTGCTCTGTAATGCAGAGAAAAACTGCCAAAACCACGAATTTCGATTCTGTCACCGCGTTGTAGCGTTTGTGCCATTTGTTCGAGTAATTCTTTAACCGCGTCTTCCAATTCTTTACCTTGGATATCTTGGTTTTTTAAGGCTAAACGTTCAATGAGTTCTGATTTGGTCACTTGAGTGCTCCACTGTTTTTAAATTCGTAGTTTTAAATACGTAGACTATGTTACAAGGAAACCTAGAGGAAGAAAAGTTGGAGCGGCAAGGGTTGCCGCTCCGAATTGCGAGATTATTCGCCTTTAGCAGCTTTAAATGCTTCTGCCATTGCACTAGATGCAAAGCCAGAATCTTCTGCTTGGTTATTCACTTTATCAAGCGCTTCTTTCTCATCTGCTTGATCTTTCGCTTTA
>CAZXTD010000204.1:0-6737 GCA_964643575.1 uncultured Glaciecola sp.
GTACGATACTTTTGCCGTTGGGCATTCTTCCACATCTATAAGTGCCGCCTTAGGCATGGCTATAGCTGCTGAAAAAGAAAACAAAGGGCGCAAAGTTGTTGCCGTTATTGGTGATGGTGCGCTCACCGCTGGCTTGGCTTTTGAAGCGCTCAATCATGGTGGTGATATCAATAAAGACTTAACCGTGGTGCTTAACGATAACGAAATGTCTATTTCTGAAAACGTAGGTGCCCTTAATAGTCATCTGGCGCGATTGCTAACCGGCAATTTCTTCAACAGTATTCGAGACAGTGGTAAGAAAATATTAGCAAATGTTCCGCCAATTAAAGAATTTGCAAGTAAAGCTGAAGAACATATTAAAGGAATGGTTGCACCAGGCACAATATTTGAGGAACTAGGTTTTCATTATGTAGGCCCAATCGACGGACACGATGTGGACGCAATGGTCGATACCTTAAGCAACATGCGCAATATGTCGGGCCCTAAAATTTTACATGTGGTAACCAAAAAAGGAAAAGGTTACAGCAAGGCCGAACAAGATCCCATTAAATGGCATGCCGTACCAAAGTTTGACCACACTACAGAGCAACTCCCTGCGAGTAAGCCTGGCAAGCCAACCTACTCTGCTATATTTGGCAGTTGGCTTTGCGATATGGCCGCAAAAGATAAAGACTTAGTGGCAATTACACCTGCCATGCGAGAGGGCTCGGGGCTAGTGCAGTTTTCGCAGCAATACCCAGATCAGTATTTCGATGTAGCAATAGCCGAACAACACTCTGTAACCTTAGCTGCTGGCTTGGCGAGAGAGAATAAGAATGCAGTGGTGGCGATTTATTCTACATTTTTACAACGCGCCTACGACCAGCTCATCCACGATGTAGCCATTCAAAATTTACCCGTATTATTTGCCATAGACCGCGCAGGTATAGTAGGTGCAGACGGCCCAACCCATCAAGGTGCGTTTGATATTTGCTTTATGCGCTGCGTACCCAATATGGTCATAATGACACCCAGTGACGAACTTGAATGTAGAAATATGCTATTTACCGGGCACAAACTACAACAACCCGCTGCCGTGCGATATCCGCGTGGGTCTGGTATGGGCATTGATGCAACAGGTCCCATGGAAAATATTGAGTTGGGCAAAAGCCGAACGATAAAAGCCTTACCTAAAAATGAAAAAGTCATTATTTTGAATTTTGGTACCTTGCTACCTGAGGCTATTGCTGCCGCAGACGAATTAAACGCAGGTTTAATTGATATGCGCTTTGTAAAACCCCTTGATGAAAGCGCGGTATTAGAAGCGGCAAACTCTGCAGATTTATTGGTCACGCTAGAAGACGGCGCAATTGCTGGCGGCGCTGGAAGCGCGGTGTGTGAGTGTTTACAGAAACATAAAGTACTTGCCCACGTATTAACACTTGGCTTGCCCGATGAATTTGTAATGCAAGGCACACAAAACGAAATGTATAGTGAACTCGGCATCGATGCAAAAGGCATTATTAAGGCGGTAAAAAACTATGGCTAATGACTCAACAGATAAACCTGCGGCAAATACGCCTAAAAGCAATCAAACTGAATTTCGGTTTTTAGCTGAACCCACCGACGTCAATTTTGGTGGAAAGGTGCACGGTGGAATGGTGATGAAATGGATAGACCAAGCCTCGTATGCCTGCGCCGCACAGTGGAGTAAACGCTATTGTGTCACGGTGTCTGCCAATGCTATTAGGTTTATCCGCCCCATTTTAGTGGGGCAAATGGTCAGTGTTGATGCTCGCATCGTACACACAGGCAAAACCAGTATGCATATCTATGTGGTTGTGCGAGCAAGCGACCCTAAACAAGACAAGGTGGTAGTCACAAACCGCTGCTTTATTACTTTTATGGCAGTAGATGAGGCAGGTTACCCTATCGAAGTCCCTAAATATATGCCAACGAGCGATGAAGACAAAAAACTCGAAAAAGTCGCTATTCACGGTAAAGACTTTGCCAAAAAGCTCGACCAAGACTTTGAAGATAGCCTAGGTTGGAAGTAACCCAGTTACATCATCTGGTTAATGAGCGCACTTAAGCGCTCGTATCTGCCATAACTGTCACAGGCACACCATTTAACACTGCATTACCCGATAGCTCATCAAGTAGCAACTCGTCGGTTAAGTCATTCACACTGACCCCTGAATGCTCTTGTGCTACTTGGAGCTTTATTCCTTTTTTGTTGTGGCCCCAACCATGGGGTATCGAAATAACACCCGGCATAATCTTATCTGTAATTTCAGCTGGCAAGCTAATGCTTCCCACTCTAGAACTTACTATGATCATCTGCTCATTATAAATACCAAATTTAGACGCATCGCTCGAATGAATTTGGGCAGTGCAACGGGACAAACCATTTTTAGTCCCTTTTACCATTCGTGTGCTGTTATGCAACCACGAATTATTCGTTTTTAAGTGACGGCGTCCTATTAATTGAAGGGTATTATCTGGCGCAGTTTCTTTTGTAAAAAAGTGTTGTTCTAAGCGCGTTAAATCGGCCATAAAGTAATCAAAGCTCAAATCTATTTGCTTAGGCTCGTCACCAATAGCCTCATGATAAATTGCCTCAGGAAGACTAGGCCGCAATGCGCCTAAATCGATGCCATGTGGTTTGCGTAAAAGCAAATCAATACTCAATTTCTCTCCCTCATGCTCGTAATCACTCATTTTCAATAAGTCATCAACAACGCCTTTGGGTTCTTTTTGCCATAAAGGCGCGTAACGGCCAGAGTCTGCGCCATTAAGCGTATCAAGTCGCTCTGCAAGTGATAGATAAATTTGCCAATCTGTGCGGCTATCGTTGCTGGGAGGAAAAATAGCAGGAGAAAATTTAGCACTGTTGCGAATGGCGAAGTTATGAAAAATAACGTCATAGTGGTCGCGTTCAAGCGCCGTTACAGGCGGTAGTATAATATCAGCGTGACGTGTTGTTTCGGTAATAAAAAAGTCAACGGCGACCACAAACTCAAGGCTCTCAAACGCTTTATCGAGCTGTTGCCCGTTAGGGGTCGTTAATACCGGGTTGCCCGCTCCTATCACCATGGCTTTTATTTGCCCTTCGCCAGGCGTAGTAATTTCTTCAGCAAGGGCCGAAACCGGGAACTCGCCGGCAAATGCGGGCAACTTGCGCACCCTGGTATGATGTTTGCCAATAGTACCCCTGCCCGAATGTGGTAATAAGTCTGCAGCCGGTTGCGTAAACATCATGCCGCCAGCTTTATCTAGGTTACCGGTGAGCATATTAAAGAGCATAATTAAATATTGAGTTAAGGTGCCAAAAGCCTGCACGCTTGCGCCCATTCTTCCGTAACACACAGCAGAGTCTGCAGCGCAAAAATCTTCTACAAGCGTTTCTATATCTTGTTCACTCATGCCCGTGTATTTTGCAACGCGCGGTGGCGGGTAATTAGCCACAAACGCTTTTACGTCGGGCAAATTCGGGGCGTGCTGCTTTAAATCCTCACAGTCACTTAAATCTTTGGTAAATAAAACATTAAGCATTGCCAGCAATAATAAGGCATCGCTACCGGGTTTTATAAAATAGTGCTCGCTGCTAATATCTGCCGTTTCTGATTGTTTAGGGTCAATCACAACGACTTTACCACCGCGTGCTTGAATACCTTTCAAACGCTTTTTGATATGAGGCACAGACATGATAGAGCCGTTAGAGGCAAGTGGATTCCCACCAATAATCATAAAGTACTGGGTATGGTCGATGTCTGGTATAGGGATTTGCGACTGATGTCCAAACAATTGTCGACTCACTATATGATGGGGTAGCTGATCGACGGACGTCGCCGAGTATCGATTGTGTGAACGCAATGCACGATAAAAATAAGGACCAAATAATATAGAACCCATATTATGCGCATTAGGGTTACCTAGGTAGGTTGCTATCGATTCTTTACCGTACTGTTTTTGTACGGCAAATAAGCGCTGGGCAACTTCATCAAGTGCATCTTCCCACGATATAGTTTGCCAGCCTGTGTCGGTTTTCTTTTGTGGAAGCTTTATTCTATCGGGGTCGTCATACAGGTCTTTTAAGGCCATGGCTTTTGGGCATACATGACCTTCGCTGAATGGATTTTGCTTATCGCCTGCAATCGATAAAATTTCACGTTCTTGCGTTGTGACTTCTATGCCACACATGGCTTCGCATAAGGTACAGGTAGAAAAGTGTTTTTGTTTATTTGCTTCCATCAATACAATTACTCACATTATTGCCCGACTGTTTTATACGAAAAATTAATACGGCAGTTTTCGTTAAATCGGTGTAAATATTATGTATCTAAGTTATCGATTTTTGCGATTATAGACAAGCATCATCGACAATGATGGTTATGTCGTCATAGCCTTGTGACATGTTGAAGATTTAAAGAAGAATATCGAAAGCCGGAAAAATAAGCTGATAAATAGCATGTATACCAACCAGAGCGAAGAGGCCTGCAATGAGATCGTCGAACATGATCCCCCAACCACCATGGACGTTTTTGTCAAAGAAACTGATGGGCCAAGGCTTCCAAATATCGAATATTCGAAACAACACAAAGCCAATTAGCAAGCTGTGCCAGCTTAAGGGAATGGCGATAAACACAACCATCATGCCAACAACTTCATCCCACACAATTGCGCCGTGGTCGTGTACACCAAGGTCATCAGTCACTTTTTGGCAAATGCTTATGCCCACAATGGCACAAAAAGTTGTTACCACAAGGTATCCCCACAATGGTAAATAGGACATCCCAATTAACAGAGGTATGGCAGCCAAAGACCCAAAAGTGCCAGGCATAAAGGGAATTAAACCCGAACCAAAGCCAAAACCCAAAAAGTGAGCTGGGTGATTAAGCCTGACTTTTGCTCGTAAGGATTGATGCATGCGTTATGAAGTGAAATGCTGGTAGCCGTGCGCTAAAGCTGCATCACCACAATCATATGGGGCTTCACTTAAACGAACGTCTAGTTTACCTACCGCACCGGTCATCTGCCCTATGCAAGTATGCGAAATCGCATAACTGTCTAAAGCGGTTTGCACACTCGTGCGATGCTCCTCAGGGACAGTAAATAATAGTTCGTAGTCGTCTCCTGACTGGGTTGCATATGCGAGTGCTTGCTCGAGTTTATCGACGTTTTTACCTAATTCCTCAGAAATTGGCAGTTTTTCAAGGTCAATTAACACGCCAGTGCCAGATGCTGTGGCAATATGCATTACATCCTGGAGCAGTCCGTCAGATATATCTATACAAGCACTGGCAAGCCTTCTGAGGGTTGTCCCCGCAAGTACTCGTGGTGTTGGGCAGCGGTGGCGAGATACCAAGTAGTCTCTTGCTGCTACATCTTCAATTTTGAGCTTGCCTTTGAGGATATCTAAGCCTGCGCCAGCATCGCCTAGGGTACCTGTTACAAAAATCCAGTCACCGTTTTTAGCGCCGTCGCGCCTTAGAATACTCTCGGGTGGTACAATGCCTTGTGCGGTAATTGTAATACTTAATGGGCCTTTAACCGTGTCGCCACCAATTAATTGCACAGAATAGTACTCAGTAAGCTCGGCAATTTTTTGACTAAAACCTTGCATCCAAGACTCATTCGCATCGGGCATACTCAAAGATAAACTTATCCAACTTGGCTCAGCCCCCATAGAAGCTAAGTCACTTAGGTTTACCGCTATAGCTTTGTGAGCGAGCGAGTTTGCACTGGTGTTGGGCAAAAAGTGAACTGATTCTACCAATGTGTCGGTTGTTGTTACGAGTAGTTGATTTTCGGGTATTTGAGTAACGGCAGCGTCATCACCGATCCCCATTATCACATCTTTGCGCACAAAGGTGTTGTTTGCAAAGTATTTGTTTATCAGGTCAAATTCATTCAAAACTAGTTTCTTTCGTGCTTTCTGAGTGTTTTGACGGCTTTGTCTAAAGCACCGTTAACAAACTTGTGACTATCTTCAGCACCAAATGTTTTGGCGAGCTCAATGGCCTCATTGATAATGACTTTAAATGGAGTATCAATGCGCTCAGTTAACTCATATGTCGCTAAACGCATAATAGCTTTTTCGATAGGGTCGAGCTCTTCTGGTAGGCGACCTAAATAAGGTTTGTAAACAGCGTCAATTGCCGCTGCATCTTTGCTCACACCTTGCAAAATAGCTTGGAAGTATTCCATATCTACCTTGCTCATATCATTGGTAGTTGCGTAGGTGAGTTCAACCTGAGTCATCTCGTTGCCGCTCATTTGCCACGAATACAAAGCTTGCAATGCGAGCACGCGCGCGCGCTTTCTGTGTGCAGGTTTCACTTTATAGAGCCTCGTCGATGGCCGATAATACATTCACCATTTCGAGCGCACCTAGCGCAGCTTCAGAGCCTTTATTGCCAGCTTTTGTGCCAGAGCGTTCAATCGCTTGTTCGATAGAATCAGTGGTTATTACACCAAAGGCGATAGGAATAGTGGCATCTAAAGAGACTTGCGCTAAGCCTTTATTACATTCGCCTGCAACAAAATCAAAATGCGGTGTGCCACCACGGATAACCGCACCTAAGGCAATGATGCCATCAAATTTACCGCTAGTGGCCGCTTTTTTGGCAACAATTGGTAATTCATAAGCACCCGGTACGCGAATAACAGTGATATCATCAGGATTAACTTCACCATGGCGTTCAAGCGTGTCAAGGGCGCCGGCGAGAAGAGTTTCTACTACAAAGCTGTTGAAT
>CAZXTD010000205.1:0-3816 GCA_964643575.1 uncultured Glaciecola sp.
ACTTTTATGGCTCGATGGACGGTGCGTCAAAATTTGTAAAAGGCGATGCGATTGCTGGCTTGTTCATCATGTTGATAAACATCGTGGGAGGGTTGTTTATTGGTATGTACCAGCACTCACTTAGCTTTAATGATGCGATGGAAGTATATACCGTACTCACCATTGGTGATGGTTTAGTCGCCCAAATACCTTCTTTACTCTTGTCGGTTGCCACCGCCATTATTGTGACCCGCGAAAATGACAGCCAAATAATGGGCGATGAAATTCGTGAGCAATTAGCAAACCGCAAAGCGCTTTATATTACCGCCATTATTTTGTTCATTATGGGTGTTGTTCCGGGTATGCCTCATTTTGCGTTTTTGACTTTTTCAGCAATTGTTGCTGGTTATGCCTATTATCGGGACCATGCAGCGGCAAAACGTGAAGCCGAGGCGGCAAAAACCGAATTGATGCCAGATGCTACTAAACCAATGAGCGAAGTAAAAGAGCTTAGTTGGGATGATGTACAGCAGGTGGACATCATCGGTTTAGAAGTAGGCTATCGCTTAATACCACTGGTAGATAAAGCGCAAGGTGGAGAGTTACTGACTCGAATAAAAGGCGTACGCAAGAAACTATCTCAAGAGTTGGGGTTTTTAATCCCACCTGTGCATATTCGTGACAACCTAGACTTTGCTCCTAACGCTTATAATATTTCATTATTGGGCGTTGCGGTTGGTGAGTCAGAAATTAGTCATGATAGCGAGTTGGCGATTAATCCTGGGCAAGTTTTTGGCGCCTTAGAAGGCACAGTGACTAAAGACCCAGCGTTTGGTTTAGAAGCCGTTTGGATTAAAGCAAATCAGCGCGAGCATGCACAAACTCTGGGTTATACCGTGGTTGATGCAGCAACGGTAGTAGCAACGCACTTAAGTCAGCTCTTAACGAATCATGCGCATCAATTGTTAGGCCATGAAGAAGTTCAGCAATTACTTGATATTCTAGAAAAAACGCATCCTAAATTGGTTGAAGGCCTAGTGCCCGATGTGCTGTCTTTAAGCTTAATTGTAAAAGTCTTGCAAACCTTATTAAGCGAAGGTGTGCCCATTCGAGATATGCGCACTATTGTGCAAACCCTTTCTGAATACGGCCCTAAAAGCCAAGATCCAGACGTTTTAGTATCGGCATTACGCATTGCTCTTAAGCGTTTGATTGTTCAAGAAATAACCAGTGGGGCGCAAGAAGTGCCTGTAATTACTTTAGCCCCTGAATTGGAACAGATGTTGCATAAGTCACTTCAGGCAGGCGGAGAGGATGGCGCTGGCATTGAGCCTGGTTTGGCTGAAAAGCTACAGCAGTCTTTATCTGAAGCGAGTCAGCAACAAGAAATAGCAGGTGAGCCTGCGGTGTTATTGACGTCAGGAATGTTGCGCCCCGTGTTATCGAAATTCTTGAAACAAGCTGTATCGGGTCTGCATGTGCTGTCATATCAGGAAATACCTGACGATAAACAAATAAAAATAGTGTCATCGGTCGGTCAATAAACTGACACCAAAATACACTTTTAGACACTTTAGAGGACAACATGAAAATTAGACGTTTTTTTGGCAAAGATATGCGCGAAGCCCTTAAGTCTGTAAAAGACGAATTAGGTGGTGATGCGGTAATTATGTCTAATAAGAAGGTAGATGGTGGCGTTGAACTTGTTGCTGCAGTGGACCCTAGCTCTGACAATGGCTTAAATAGCCACAGCGAAAGCTCGTCAAGTGAAGCATCAAACAGCAATGGGGCTCAACAAATATCGTCGCCAAATCTGCGTGATGCAATGGCTCAAGCGCAGCAACATGCCAAGCGCAAGCAGCAAACTAACGCAAACACGTCGACTAAGCCTGCACCCAGCTTAAGTGAAATTATTGGCGATTCAGGCCCTGATAGTTTAAGCGCACTTTTAGAGCAACAAATGAAAGGCCAAAATAATCAAGTACAGCAGCAAAACGTCAACAGTACTCAATCTGCACAGGCCCATACCCAAGCCGCAGGCGCGCAGACTCAAGCCTCAGGCGCAAAGGCAGATGTCTCAAACTCTCAAGCTTCTTTACATTATTCGCAGCAACCCATTTATGGCGCGACTAGTTTACCGGCAAACGAGCCAAGAGCCGACGACCGAATTTTTCGTTCACCCGCTTTTGTAGAGGATCAAAGTGCGAGTGATGACCACCAAATGAGTCAAGCAGCGGGTATCCAACCGCCACCTAGTGTGTTAGAGCCAGAGCAGCTTGATAGTATTAAGGCAGAACTTGAATCAATTAAGAATGTGTTGCGTTTTCAAGTGTCCGAGCTAGCAGAAGAGCGTAAAAAACGTAATAACCCGGTGCACCACTATTTGCATGAACAGTTACTGGCAATGGGAATAAGCCCAGAACTAGCGCGTCAATTTATTGAATTTTTACCTCACAAAATTGACGAAAAACAAGGTTGGAAATATATTCTAAACCTGCTTTCAAATCGCTTGCATGTAGGTGGTAATGACATACTTAATCAATCGGGTGTGGTTGCGCTTGTTGGGCCAACCGGCACAGGGAAAACCACTACCTTAGCAAAACTTGCTGCTAAATACGCACAAAAATACGGACCAGAGCAGGTTGCTGTGGTTACTATTGATACCTATCGTATTGCAGCTTTTGAACAGCTTGCGACCTATGGCAAGATTATTGGTTGTGCAGTCAAAAAGGCGCATAACTCTCAAGAACTAAACGAAATTTTACATCAGTTCAGAAATAAAAAGCTTGTCTTAATTGATACGGCTGGTTTTAGCCAGCGAGATGCTCGTCTTATTGAGCAGCTTAAAGGCTACGAAAGCTCATTGAATACCCCAATTCGCAAATATTTAGTGGTACCGGCTGGTGCGCAGTATCAGGTGCTTAAACAAACTGTTAAAGCGTATGCGAGCGTCGATATTCAAGGTTGCATATTCACTAAGTTAGATGAGTGTTACAGCTTAGGTGAAGCCCTTAGCGTTGTTATTGAAAACGATTTATCTTTGAGTTACGTGACCGATGGTCAACGAGTACCAGAAGATATTAAGCTAGCGGACTCAGCCAATTTAACACTGATTGCTGCAAAATTATTTAAGAAATACGGTGAAGAAAGTGAGCACCCAGAGCCCACAATAAATAACAAAGGTCGACTTGCAAACGCCAGTAATACAGGTGGTTTATGATAGATGACCAAGCGCGGAGTTTACGCAGTATGAATAATGCTAAACGCATCAAAGTGGTTGCTGTTACTGGCGGAAAAGGTGGGGTAGGTAAAACCAGCATCACCTTAAATACCGCCATTGCGAATGCAAAACTTGGTCGCAAAGTGATGGTGCTAGATGCCGATTTGGGTCTAGCAAACATCGATGTAATGCTAGGACTGCGTATAGAGCGTAACTTGTCTCATGTATTAAGCGGCGATTGCACCTTAGATGAAATACTCGTGACAGGGCCATACGGCGTTAAAATCGCGCCAGCAACCTCAGGCACAAAAGCAATGACAGAGCTCAGTCAGCATGAGCATGCCGGCCTAATACGCGCATTCGGTGAACTGCGCACACCTATCGATATGCTAATTATTGATACGGCGGCCGGTATTTCAGATATGGTCGTTAGCTTTTCTCGCGCCGCACAAGATGTAGTCATAGTAGTGTGTGACGAACCAACGTCACTAACTGACGCATATGCGCTCATTAAAATTTTAAACCGAGAGCACGGTGTCTTTAAATTTAAAGTGGTAGCCAACATGGTGCGCTCTGAACGAGAAGGCAAAGAGCTGTTTAACAAGCTCTCGAAAGTA
>CAZXTD010000205.1:3826-4994 GCA_964643575.1 uncultured Glaciecola sp.
TTGCTCTAGAGCTAAGTGCAGTGGTGCCATTTGACGAAAATGTGCGCAAATCTGTCCGTAAACAAAATGCCATTATTGAGGCATTCCCGAGTTCTCCAGCGTCAAAAGCAATTAGTCAATTGGCTAACGATATGGGGGGGTGGCCTTTGCCCGAGCAAGCAGGTGGCCATCTAGAGTTTTTCTTAGAAAGCCTTGTGTCGTTGCACGAGTAGGTAAACCAAAGTGAGTACTAAAGTGACTGGATATCAACAGCAAATAGATAAAAACCAATTGGTAGAAAAACACGCGCCTTTGGTAAAACGTATTGCCCATCATTTATTGGCACGATTGCCTGCCAGCGTGCTGGTAGACGACCTCATCCAATCGGGCATGATTGGCTTACTCGAGGCAGCGCGTAATTTTGACGGCACTAAAGGCGCAAGTTTTGAAACCTTTGCCGGTATTCGAATTCGTGGGGCAATGCTTGATGAAATTCGTAAAGGCGACTGGACTCCACGGTCTGTGCATAAAAATTCTCGCGCAATTACCGAAGCTATTAATCAGGTTGAGCGTGATACCGGAAGAGACGCTAGAGACACCGAAGTTGCTAGGGTTCTGGAAGTATCATTAAAAGATTATCATCAAATGTTGGGTGAAGTTAACGCCGGAAAACTCGTTGGAATTGAAGATTTAGGCGTAAGTGAAGACGTATTAACTACGGAAGAATCAAAAGGTGCCGATAAACCTTTTGAAGACATGATGCAGGGTTCGTTTCAAAAAGCATTGGCTAAGGCAATTACGACCTTACCAGAGCGCGAAGCGATAGTGTTATCGTTGTACTATGATGAAGAATTAAATTTACGTGAAATTGGCGAAGTACTAGAAGTGAGTGAGTCTAGAGTCAGCCAGATACATTCGCAGGCCATGGTAAAGTTGAAGTCAAAAATGCAGTCTTGGCGAGTTGAACAATAACTTTTTTTAAGCAATAAGCATCCATTTCGGAGGTAGTTTTGGATAAGAATATGAAAATCCTAGTCGTTGATGATTTTTCAACAATGAGACGGATTATAAAGAATTTATTAAAAGATCTTGGGTTTACTAATATCCAAGAGGCTGATGATGGGAATACTGCATTACCAATGTTA
The DNA here is from genome assembly GCA_964643575.1 of uncultured Glaciecola sp. Classification (GTDB taxonomy): domain Bacteria; phylum Pseudomonadota; class Gammaproteobacteria; order Enterobacterales; family Alteromonadaceae; genus Glaciecola. The sequence goes on from CAZXTD010000205.1 coordinate 4,951, forward strand.
CAGCAAGGCGATTTTGACTTTGTAGTAACTGATTGGAATATGCC
>CAZXTD010000205.1:5004-6724 GCA_964643575.1 uncultured Glaciecola sp.
ATGCCAGGCATGCAAGGTATTGACCTTCTGCGTGCTATTCGCTCGGACGATAAGCTAAAGCATTTACCCGTTTTGATGGTAACTGCAGAAGCGAAAAAAGAGCAAATAGTGGCCGCTGCGCAAGCGGGCGTAAATGGATATGTTGTTAAACCATTCACCGCAGCAACGCTAAAAGAGAAATTAGACAAGATATTTGAGCGTCTAGGTTAATCCACTACTTTTAGGGTAACTAGCATGTCACAAGAACAAGCTCTTATGTCGTTAGAGCAGGCTAAGCTATTGGTGCAGCATTTAGAAGCTGACGAGGTAGAAGCCGCTAACGATATTATACATACCATCACGCTTGAAGAGTCTGCCGAGCTATTTTCTGAGGTAGGTAAACTCACGCGTCAACTTCATGACTCATTGTCTACTTTTCAGTTAGATAATCGCATCAATAAATTGATGGAAGGTGAAATTCCTGACGCTAGGTCGCGTCTTGAATATGTCATAGAAGAAACAGAAAAAGCAGCCAACTCTACTATGGACGCGGTTGAGCGCAGTATGCCGATTGCAGAACAATTAAATGAACGCTTGGATAGTATTTTGCCTGAGTGGAAAAAGTTAATGTCGCGTCAAATTGAAGTAGGCGAATTTAAGACCTTATGTCTTGAACTTGACCGTTTATTGACCGATGCCAATGACGATTCGAAAAAGCTTAATGGCATGCTGACTGAAGTGCTAATGGCGCAGGGTTATCAAGACTTAACAGGTCAAGTTATTCGCAAGGTTATCGAACTGGTGAAAGAAGTTGAAGATCATCTTGTTGATATGCTAGCAACGTTTGGTGAACATGAGCAAATTAAAGATAAAGCTCAACCTTCTCAAAAATCAGACGATAACGTAAAAGCCGAAGGGCCAATTATTGATGCAGCAACGCGCGACGATGTGGTGAACAACCAAGACGACGTTGACGATTTGCTGTCTAGCTTAGGGTTTTAGGGGAGCAGACGAATGTCGTTTGAAGTTGACGAGGATATTTTACAAGACTTTTTGGTTGAAGCCGGAGAGATTCTTGAACAACTCCAAGAACAACTTGTTGATTTGGAAAATAATCCAGAAAATTCCGATTTACTGAATGCCATCTTTAGGGGATATCATACAGTAAAAGGCGGAGCTGGGTTTTTAGCCCTAACCGAACTTGTTGACGTGTGCCATGGTGCCGAAAACATATTTGATATAATGCGCAATGGTCAACGAACGCTTACTCCTGAATTAATGGATGTGATCCTTCAGGCGACTGACGTTGTCGTAGAAATGTTTGAAAGCGTGACGGCTCGCGAGCCTCTGCAAGCCGCGCCACCTCATCTGATTGAGCTTTTACACAAGCTCAGTACGCCAGAAACTGAAGATGAAAACATTTTTGGTGACGCAGAAACCCCAACCGAGCAAGAAGCTGCTCAGGAAGCTGCTCAGGAAGCTCCTCAGGAAGCTCCTGAAGTACAGGTAGAAAGTAATGACGAACTGGTTATTGAAGCGCCCGAATCCGAAACATCACCTGTTGAAGCTGAAAAAGACGATGCGATAGAAGAAATCACAGAAGACGAATTCGAAGCCTTGCTTGACGAATTACATGGCTCAGGCGGCCCAACAAGCGCAAACGTAAATGAAAAAGCCGAAGCTGCATCCCTGGATGATTTAAGCGATAAAAGCAAAAACGGCTCAAGTGAAGACATTAGCG
>CAZXTD010000206.1:0-6588 GCA_964643575.1 uncultured Glaciecola sp.
ATGGAGTTGTTCATAGCTGACAGCCTCGTTTAGTGCTTCAAATAGCGGTTTTAAACGTTCGTGTCCATGCTTTTCTATAGCTTTGAAGCCGCGGTCTATGTTTGTTTGGTCCATTTGCATTTCTTTTATCAGGTGGGCCGTATCATTAAATTTTTTGCCAAAGCTGACATATTTGTATAGGTGTGAGTATATGGTGTTTGCCTGCACTTTATGCTGCTCAGCGAGTGCTTTAATAGTATAGCCTTGTGCAAATAGCGAGGCTATTTCTTCGCTTTTGGGGCTGAGTTTACTTGCTTGCGTTGTTCCTGTTTTACTGGTGCTGCTCGATTTAGAAGCAGCATTTTTGTTAGACTTTTCTTCTATATTATTTTGCTCGCAATAATCGCTAATAATTGTCAAAAATTGCTCCCCGTATTTGTCGAGTTTGGCTTGCCCAACGCCGTGTATTTTTAACAATGAGGTGTTGCTTCGTGGGTAGTAATAGGCCATTTCTTGTAGTGATTTATCTGCAAAAATAGCGTAGGGCGGCAGGCTACCTGCGTCGGCAAGTATTTTTCGATGGGTTTTTAAGGTGGCAAACAATACTGGGTCAAAATTGATGTTTGATGTATTTTTAGCTGTGTTCTTTGGATTAGTTTCTTTTTGTAGGAGTGCGAAAAAAGGTACGTTGCCTCTTAACACGTCGGCGGCTTTTGGCGTTAATTTTAAGCTGCCAAATTGTTCGTCTTGGCCGAGCAATCCTTTTTGAATGAGCTGTCGTGATAAGGCCATCCACTGTTTCTTGCTAAATTCATTTCCAATATTATAAGTAGATAGCAGGTTGTGTTGATTTTGCAGTACCTTTTCGGCGTTTGACCCGCGCAAAACATCTACCACATGGCCGGCTCCAAATCTTTGCCCAGTGCGATGCACGCACGATAAAAACTTTTGGGCAGCAACCGTTAAATCTGACTTTTGTTGATCCTCATTCAGGCAGTTGTCGCATTTTTTGCACGTCTCGGGAATGTGCTCTTCGCCGAAGTATTTTAGCAGAGGAATGCGCCGGCAGTCTTCGGTTTCGGCTAAGGCAAGCATTTGATTAAGGTGCATGGAGGCTAAGCGCTTTTCTTGCTCGTTGATCATTTGGTCGATGAAATACCGCGATTTGCCGGTGTCACCGTAGCTAAATAGCATTAAGCAATCTGCATCGAGGCCATCGCGGCCAGCGCGGCCTATTTGTTGGTAGTAACCTTCAATATTTTTAGGTAAGTCATAGTGAATAACATAGCGCACATCTGGCTTGTTAATGCCCATGCCAAAGGCAATCGTTGCAACGATAATATCGACATCGTCTCGTACAAATTTGTCTTGGTAGTCTGCACGCTTTTGATTGTTAAGGCCTGCATGATATGGCAGAGCTGAATAACCTTGGTCTTGCAACTGTGCGCATAATTCGTCGACACTGGCTCTGGACAAGCAATAAATAATGCCTGACTCACCCGCATGTTTGTCGATAAATTGCGTGGTCTGCACAAAAGGTTTTTCTTTTAGATTAACCTCTATGTAAAGGTTGGGCCTATCAAAGCTGGCAATAAATTCAGACGATTCGTCGATAGCTAATTGTTGTTTAATGTCGCTGCGTACCCGAGGTGTTGCTGTTGCGGTAAGTGCAATAATGGCGGCATTGGGTATACGGTCAATGACTTCTTTAAGTTGGCGGTACTCAGGTCTAAATTCGTGCCCCCATTCTGAAATACAGTGTGCTTCGTCGATGGCTAGGCAGCTAACGTTTGCCTCATTCAGTAATTGTAATGTTTGAGGTTGAAGGGCTGTCTCGGGCGCTAAAAAGACGAGTTTTGTTGTGCCGCTGGTAATGGCATCAATATTGTCTTGGTATTCTTGTGGGCTCAAGGTGCTATTTAGCATACACGCGTTAATATTGAGCTCAACAAGTTGCCTTACTTGGTCTTGCATAAGTGAAATAAGCGGAGATATGCATACGGTTACGCCTTCAAAAACAAGTGCGGGTATTTGATAGCACAAAGATTTACCGCCACCGGTGGGCATAATGGCCAATGTGTTTTTATGATTCAAAACACTATCGATTATCGCTTGTTGAGACTCTCGAAAATGAGTAAAACCAAACACCGTATTAAGTAATTCCTTAGCCCGTTGATGATTAACATTATGGTTTGTGGCGGCGCTTGTTTGTGACATAAGACTCTTTATTTGTGATTTTAAGTAGTGTGATTTAATTGTCGTTATATACTCTACGGCAATACCACATAAAGACAATATATGCAGAGCAATACTGTACTTTAACTGTACTTTAGTGCCCTTTATTTAGAACAGGATCCCCTATCGCTTCATCTTTGCATTTTTACTCGTCATCTGTGTATTCTTGCGCGTCATCTCTGCCTGCGCAGAGATGACTTGTTTGATGTAGAGATGATGAGTGTGACGCCAATATTAAGCGGGATGAGGCATAGATTATAGGACGAGTGGATGCTTTTTGACGTACTCAGTAAGCTTGGGATAAAAGTCTAGGAAGGCGTTTTCTAGCGTAGTTTGGTTTTGAACGATAAAGGCTTCAGCATCTTTTGCAAAACTGATCTTGCCTTTCAGTCGATTCTCTATGCTAGTAAAAGCACGCAGACATGTTTCAAATTCTTGATAGTTAATGAGCCATGCATGTTTGAGCAGACCGGCTTTGACTTGTGAAAACCTTCCATCAATGGATAGTTCTTGCTCGTTTAGTTCATCATAAAACTGTGTGAGCAGGTCTTCAATTTCAGTATCATTAAATGCTGGCCAATGACGACACAAACAATGATCAAAGTAGATATCGATGACAACGCCCGACATTCTGCGTAGTCGCTTTGGAAAGACTTGCCGTAAACTTTGCACTATTTGATGATTATCCGTAAAACTATCAATTTGTCGATGCAGGCGAACGCCTTGAGCTATATGGTCGGGCAGGTCTTGTAAGTGACTTCCTTTTACAAAATCACCCAAAAAATTACCAAGCAAACTGGTTTTGCTAATATGGGCTTGGTGGATATGAGCGATATAGTTCAGGGTATATTCTGCCTTATCAATTGTTTCACCTTATTAGTATTCTCTTTTAAAATGCGGCCTTCAAGACATATTTCTATCCAATTCGATTAAAAACTCTTCGTTTAATCGATTTTTCTAATCAAGCCCATCGAATCTTTTCATTTTAACTAAATTTAAAACATCTATATCTTACACATCAACGTAACAACAATCGTTAAACAACGAACACGTTATTTAGACACTAATTTATTTAACTAACAAAAAAGGAAACGACTTATGTCAATGATAAACCAAATGATCCCAGACTTTTCAGTTGAAGCTTTTCACAATGGTGAATTCAAAACTATCACAAGTGAAGACGTAAAAGGAAAGTGGTCTATCTTTTTGTTCTACCCAGCAGACTTTACTTTTGTTTGCCCAACTGAACTTGAAGACATGGCGAAGATCCACGGTGAATTGAACGACCTAGGTGTTGAAGTATACGGCGTATCAACTGACTCTCACTTTGTACACAAAGCATGGCACGATACTTCTGAAGCAATTGGTAAAGTAACGTACCCATTACTTTCTGATAACGTATTTGCATTGTCACGTGGTTTTGACGTACTTATCGAAGAAGAAGGCCGTGCACTACGTGGTACTTTCTTAGCAAACCCAGAGGGTATCGTTAAAGTAGCTGAAATTCATGACCTAGGTATTGGTCGTAGCGCTAAAGACATGCTTCGTAAAGTTAAAGCGGCACAATACGTTGCTGATAACGACGGTGAAGTTTGCCCTGCGGCATGGGAACAAGGTCAAGCAACCTTAACGCCAAGCCTAGACTTAGTGGGTAAAATCTAAGCATTGCTTATTTATTTAAAAGTGCTCGCAGGTATTTCTGCGAGCCACTTTTACGCTGCAATAGAAAGACAATCAAGGAAGTAAAGGACTGCAATTTTTAAAACGAAATTTTAGTCGTTTACTTCCAAAGTTCTTCCAATAGGCTGTCAAATCACAGCTTACGCAGAGTAAATTGTAAATCACATAACCTTGATTTGGCATGGATGGCGACATCTTTTTGCTGAAGGCGCAGTTGTAAGCTTAGTATTTGTTATCTTTGAGCTACACTAATATGAAATGCGCAACAGTTAACACAGATACTTGACCCAAGCTAAATCATAAGACAGATACGAACAAGATACACCAAACAAGTAAGGAGTTAGATTATGCTAACACAAGACATTTTAAACGCCCTCAAAGGTTACATGAAAGACCTTAAAAACGAGATTACTTTTGCGGTGCAAACAGGCGAGCATGAAAAACGAGCTGAGTTGCTCGAAATGCTAAACCAGCTCGCCTCGACTTCAGGCAAAATTAAAGTTGCAGAGATTGATCGCAGCGATGACCTGCGCAGTCCGGTTAGCTTTTTAGTGCAAGCAAACGGCGAAGACACAGGTATTAAATTTTCAGGCGTACCCGGCGGACACGAGTTTAACTCACTTATTTTGGCAGTATTGCAAGCGGGTGGTAGCGCACTCAAACTTGATGAAAGCATTCAGAACATGGTCAAAAAGGTCAATGAAAAGCTCAAATTTCAGGTGTATGTGAGCCTCGCTTGTCATGCCTGCCCTGATGTTGTGCAGGCCATGAATCAATTTGCTTTGCTCAACCCCAATATTGAAGCTGAAATGATTGATGGCGGCGTGTATCCCGAACTGATTGAAGAAAATAACATTCAAGGGGTGCCAACCGTCTACATGAACGGTGAAGTGTTTGCCAGCGGTAAAGTAGAAATAGCCGGCATTATCGAAAAGTTAAGTGCAGCGCGCCCTGAGATATTGGCTCAAGATACCACAGCACCCGAAATGCCTTTGCAAGATGTTGCCGTAATTGGTGGCGGCCCAGCAGGCATATCGGCGGCCATTTATTCCGCTCGTAAAGGCTTAAACGTGACAATAATTGCTGACCGCTTTGGTGGGCAAGTAAAAGACACAATGGGCATAGAAAACTTGATATCGGTGAAATATACCACAGGGCCAGAACTCACTGGGTCACTTGTATCGCACTTAGACGAGCATGAAATTACTAAAAAAGAACATATCCGCGTTGAAAAAATAGAGAAGGGCGACATTAAGACTCTGACCTTGAGCAACGGTGAAGTGATACGTACTCGATCGATTATTATTGCCACAGGCGCAAATTGGCGTGAACTCGGTGTACCGGGAGAAAAGGAAAACATTGGCAATGGTGTGGCCTATTGCCCGCACTGCGACGGCCCGTTTTACAAAGGTAAAGATGTCGCGGTTATTGGCGGTGGTAACTCCGGTGTAGAGGCTGCTCTTGATTTAGCAGGTATCGTTAAATCGGTCACTGTGTATGAGTTTTTACCGGAGCTCAAAGCCGACCAAGTATTGGTAGAGCAGATGTATAAACGCGACAACATTAAAGTCGTTAAAAACGCGGCTACTAAGCAAGTCATTGCGCAAAACGGCAAGGTAACTGCAATTGAATACACCGACCGTGAAACAGACGAAGTACACCAGCAAACGCTACAAGGTATTTTTGTGCAAATCGGTTTGGTACCCAACTCAAAAGTTGTTGAAGGTGTTGTTGACCTGACAAAATACGGCGAAGTTATAATTAACGAGAAGGGGGCAACAAGTGAAACCGGCATATTTGCCTGTGGAGATGTAACCACTGTACCTTACAAACAAATTGTTGTTGCGATGGGTGAAGGCTCAAAAGCTTCGTTAGCGGCATTTGATTACTTGCTCATGAACCCAGCACCTGTTGAGGCAGAACAAAATAGTGAGCAAGCAGCCTAAGCCTCGACAGATACAAGGTTTGTTTAAACTGAACACGCAGTATTAGATTATTCTCATACTGCGTTTTTATGTTTAAACTACTATCACGAAAGTTGCCATGTACCCATGTACAGTCTCATCATTTTGCCCGAAGTTTACCATCGTGCCATAAGTATAATCGCTGAGAGGCGCCTTTTCTGATATTCAAAATAACGGCAGTTGTCTCGCCTTCCTTATTATTGACAGGTCTCATTTGCATAGTAGCGCTAGGCACAGAGAAATACACTTGGTCAATTTGCCACTGCGTAGTCAACTTATTAGAGTTGTCGAGCCGTTTAGCCCGCGCAAAATTGAACGTGTTGTTAGCGGATTTAAACAAAACCAATGCTGCAGACTGGTTATTATCTTTCAAATTTAGAAGCGTATGTATCGCTTTTATTTCGTTGCCCGTTTGATCTAATAGTATTGTGTTAAGTGTGTTGGGTAAGGGGTGACCATGACGCCATTTCCCGTCGTCATATTTTGCCATTCTCCATTCTCGATAACCTTCACCTCTTGCTTCATACGCTACCGCATAATCACCATTTTCACGAATCAGAGGCCTAGTTCCAAAACTTGTTTCATTGGCTTTTTCAGAATCATAAGCAAGCGTATACTCATTTGCTGATGCTAACGTGATGGGTAATGGCAACTTTTTGCCTTCGATATTATAAAAACGATCTGTATTTGTGTCTAACCTCATGTAATAAGCATTTAGGCGATTATAATG
>CAZXTD010000207.1:0-6541 GCA_964643575.1 uncultured Glaciecola sp.
CATACACTCTTGCATGTCTTTTTTGATTTGAACCGGATCTTCGCCTTTACCTTTATCAGAAGACTCCCAACGATTGAAGCGTGCCATAGCGGCTTCCATGTCAGATTCTGAGGCATCAGACTTAGCTTCCATTTGATCAATGCTCTTACCTAAATGCAAACCAGTAGCACGGCCAAATACAACCAAATCAAGCAGCGAATTTCCGCCTAAGCGGTTAGCACCGTGAACAGATACACAAGCGATTTCACCGCAAGCGAACAATCCGTCCATGGGCGTTTCGTTACCATCTTTATCGATATTAATAACTTGACCATCAACGTTAGTCGGTATGCCGCCCATCATGTAGTGGCAAGTAGGAATAACTGGAATAGGTTCTTTTACTGGGTCAACGTGAGCAAAGGTTCTGGATAGTTCTAAGATACCTGGCAAGCGTGACTCGAGTACATCTTTACCCAAGTGATCGAGTTTAAGTTTAATGTGAGTACCCCAAGGCCCTTCACAACCGCGGCCTTCACGAATCTCTGTCATCATTGAGCGTGCAACAACATCACGGCCTGCTAAGTCTTTAGCGTTTGGTGCATATCGTTCCATGAAACGTTCACCGTCCTTATTTAAAAGGTATCCGCCTTCACCACGACAACCTTCGGTAACTAATGTTCCCGCGCCTGCGATTCCCGTTGGGTGGAATTGCCACATTTCCATATCTTGTAACGGAGCACCTGCACGCAATGCCATACCAACACCGTCACCGGTGTTTATATGAGCGTTTGTTGTTGAAGCGTAAATACGCCCTGCTCCACCCGTTGCGAGTACTACTGCTTTAGATTTGAAATAAACAACCTCACCGGTTTCAATATCGATTGCCGTGCAACCAACCACTTGGCCGTGCTGGTTCTTTACAAGGTCCAGTGCATACCACTCTGAAAACACCTTAGTTTTGTTTTTTACGTTTTGTTGATAGAGCAAATGCAGCAGAGCATGACCAGTTCTGTCTGCGGCTGCTGCCGTGCGTGCTGCTTGTTCACCGCCAAAGTTGCGAGATTGGCCACCAAATGGGCGCTGATAAACTTTACCATTTTCAAAACGTGAAAAAGGTAAGCCCATATTTTCCATTTCGATAATAGCTTCAGGGCCAGTTTTACACATATACTCTATAGCTTCTTGGTCGCCAATATAGTCAGACCCTTTAACCGTGTCGTACATGTGCCATTCCCAGTTGTCTTCGTGAGAATTGCCCAGTGCTACAGTGATACCACCTTGCGCCGAAACCGTGTGAGAGCGCGTTGGAAAAACTTTTGACAAAAGTGCACACGACTTTCCAGACTCAGATATTTGTAAGGCGGCACGCATACCTGCGCCGCCCGCACCAATTACTACCGCGTCAAATTCATGAATAGGTAAACTCATTCTACACACCCCACAATACGAATAATCCAACTGCTACATATGCAATCGCAATTATGTTTAAAATAAATTGTAATACTGTTCTTACCTTGTACGGTTTGACGTAATCGGTAAGTACTTGCCACAAACCAATTTTCACGTGCATCATTACCGCAACAAGTGCCAGCAGGGTGAATGCTTTCATATATATCGACGCAAATAAAGATTGCCACACGTCATAGGTGATAACAGGGGTGGAAATAAAGAAGTACACCATGAATAAAGAGAACGCGCTGATAACTGCCGCTGATGCGCGTAAAGTCACATAGTCTTGAATGCCGTTACGTTTCATAGACGCTTGATTAATTACCACAATACTACTCCTACTACGATAGTTAGAACAATCCATAAGCCAATTGCGACATTTGCGCTAGTATTCCCTGAATCTAGCTCTTCCCAATGACCCATGTCCATAATCACATGCCTCACGCCACCAATAAAGTGGTATAGCAAAAGTGATAAAGTACCCAAAGTAAAGATGTAACCGACAATGCCTTGCATCACCTCCGTTACGTATTGAAAACTCTCTGGTGATTGTAAAGAAGTTGCCCAAGCCCAAATCACGAAAACCATAGCAACGAACATTCCCACTCCCGTCACTCTGTGCAAAATGGACGCTTTACCTGCAGAAGGTAATTTAATTGTGTTTAAATCTAAATTTACTGGTCTTTGTTTTTTCACAATAAAACGCCTGTAATAATCAATGTATGATGCACAATACCTTACTGAACTTAGCATGCGCAACATCTGGTTGTGTGTATATGCTTAACGGCCACGAAAAACCGCGCTACATTAAGTTTTTTTAATATGCCATGTAAAGATTTCGTGAATAAAATATTAGATTATTGTTAAGAAATAACCCTTTAAATTCAGCGGGTTTGACTATATCAACAGCGTAGCGCTTTAGCAAGGTTGACCTTAGTCTTGGTACTTTAGTCGTAAACATATGTTTAAGGTAAGTTTTAGGGCTATTTTATTAGAATACTTATTAAACAGTTCTGCATTAAAATTGACTTGGTGATTGATTAGGTGAAGAATATCGGCACTTTTCGATAAGGCGCTGAACAATTGCTAGCGCAATTTCAACGACAATTGTGAACAAATATCGCACTTTTTCCGTTTAATCGGATACTCAAACTTAGGAGAGTAATAATATGTCTAGTAAGACCGCGACCCTGAAAGCTGGTGACGTAGAAGTAGAATTCCCAATTTTAGAGGGTACTGAAGGCCACCCTGTTATCGATGTGAGATCACTCGGCGCACATGGCTACTTTACTTTCGATCCTGGCTTTATGGCTACTGGCTCTTGTGAGTCTTCCATCACGTTCATAGATGGTGCAAAAGGCGTTTTGCTTCACCGTGGCTACTCTATCGAAGATTTGGCTCGTGATTCAGACTACCTAGAAGTGTGTCACATGTTGTTGCACGGCAGAGCACCCAATTCAGAAGAATATCAAACGTTTAAAGAGACCATCACGCGGCACACTATGGTGCATGAACAATTAAATATGTTCTTCCACGGATTTAGAAACGACGCCCACCCTATGGCAATGCTCTGCGGTACGGTTGGCGCATTATCTTCTTTTTACCACAGCGATTTAGACGTAGCTGACAAAGAACAACGCAAACGCTCAGCGCACCGTTTAATAGCGAAGATGCCCACATTAGTCGCCATGTGTTACAAGTACAATGTTGGTCAACCTTTCGTTTACCCGCGCAATGACTTGAGCTATGCCGCAAACTTTTTAAACATGATGTTCTCTGTACCAGCAGAGGAATACAAAATAAGCCCAGCGGTAGAACGTGCGATGGACAGAATATTTATCCTACACGCTGACCATGAGCAAAACGCGTCAACATCAACTGTTCGTTTGGCCGGCTCTTCTGGTGCTAACCCTTATGCGTGTATTGCAGCTGGTGTGGCATCATTATGGGGTCCTGCTCATGGTGGTGCTAACGAAGCCTGTTTACAAATGCTTGAAGAAATTGGTTCTGTAGACAGAATTCCAGAGTTTATCGCACGTGCCAAAGATAAAAACGACCCTTTCAGACTAATGGGTTTTGGACATCGCGTTTATAAAAATCATGACCCGCGCGCGACTGTTATGCGTGAAAGTTGCCACGAAGTGTTATCTGAATTAGAAGTGAAAAACCCACTACTAGAAGTGGCGATGGAGCTTGAGCGAATTGCGCTTAGCGACCCCTACTTTGCCGAGAAAAAGCTCTTCCCAAATGTCGATTTTTACTCGGGCATTGTGTTAAGCGCTATTGGTATCCCTACCAATATGTTTACTTGTATATTTGCCTTAGCAAGAACCGTCGGTTGGATATCTCATTGGCATGAAATGTTGAGCCAACCTGGTCAGAAAATTGGTCGACCACGTCAACTTTACACAGGTGAAAGCAAACGTGACTACACACCAATCAAGAAATAAGCGAGTGTATTTGTAAAAACGGCGCGAATTATCGCGCCGTTTTTATTTGTAAGGGGACTATCGTTATTGCAAAAACAAGTTTAACGCACATCGATTGATTATTTTCTAATCAAAAAAGTCACATTTGCATCTCATAATCATTAAAAAAGAATTAATCTAGGCTATATTCAATATAAGTCGCGTAAATAAAAGTACAAGGATACGAAATGAACTCAAATGCTAAATTATTGGGATATATGGGGCTCATCCCTTTTATTGGCATACCATTGCTTATTATGTTTGGCCAAATTCAGTACTATCTTGGATATACGGCGTTTATTCATTACTCAGCTATCATACTCTCGTTTTTTGGCGGCATTCACTGGCTGGATGCATTGCAAAATAGACGAAAAAACCATCAACTTTATGTCTCTATGCTTCCCAGCATTATTGCGTGGTTATCGCTCGTTTTCTTAGATGGGAGTCATTTGTTAAGTACACTTTCACTTGCCTATATTGGCATTTTAATCTACGACAAATATGTACTGGCTCTAGAGAAAGATATCCTACTTGATTACACAACATTACGTGTGATTTTGACAACGGTAGTCGTGTTTAGTCATCTTTCTATGGTTTATATATAGGAGTTTATTTGTAAGAGCTTTTAGTTTCTTTTTTTGTAAGCCACAAAGCGGTTTCTGCCATCTTGCTTTGCCTGACGCATGGCTTGTTCGGCCTTATCTACCAATGCCGTGATATTCTCACTAAGGTCGCGAGAGTCTGCAATTCCTATGCTTGCGGTTGCAGACACAAACGAACTCGCTATTGTTATTTTGGTATCCAAAATTGCAGTTCTGCAGTCTTCTGCCAAATCGTTTGCTTGTTCCAATTCTGCATTGGGGAGTATCAGTACAAACTGCTGCCCACTCCATCGCACAGCTAAATCTTCATAGCCAATCGTATCGACGATTGCATTAGCGATTGCTTTCAATAACTCATCGCCGGCATTTTGGCCAAAGTTTTCATTTAATTGAGTAAAGTGATCTAAGTCGATAAACAAAACGGCTATTTGCCTATTCTTTCGTCTGTTTCGAGCATAAAACAATTGAGCGTAGTGTCTGTTTGCTAGCTTAGTTAGCGGGTCATAGTTGAGCTTTCTACTCATCTTATTTGTATAAGACTCGAATACTTTATATGCCAGATTATAAAAAATAATCAGCAAAACCAGACCAAACCCAATGTAAATTGCGAATGATTTGTTCACTTCTTGTTGACGTTGACTCAAGGGCGTAAGCAAATATAAAGACCAATTTAAAGTTTCTATGCTCAACTTAGATATCAACAAGTCTCCCTCTGTCGAATTCACCACAAGAGAAGGCTCAATCATACCTTGCGTCTCCGATACGAAAGATTCGTACCAGTCAAGATCAGAAATATCGGTAATGCCTATAGAAGAGTCAGATGTTTCAGAACGTTGTGGTAATAAGTCGGCCCTTGAGGAGAGCACTATTTCGCCTCGGTTATTCACAAATAAAAATTCATGTCCATAATCTGATTTATAAGCTTCAAAGCTTTCAATAAAATCGTTTAAGGATTTACCAATACCAATAAAACCAATAAAGTCACCTTCACTGTCGTATTGCCTGACATCGATATAAAGATGTACATCATCTCGCTTACCTAGTACTGCTTGCACATCAGAATCAAATTCGTTTTTTAACGCAAAGTACCAAATTACTTCACCCTCAATAAGGTCGAATACGCGTCCATCGGAGTTGAATTGCTTGCGGGATTTGTCGTGGGCAACATAAAATTCTAAGTCGAATAATGCGCTGTAGTATTGCAGCTGCTCAACTAAGGCATCTTTATCAGGCATGTCTTGCTGAAAATAATTTCTGTATACGCCTATTTTGTCGAGAGTAGTGGCTATGTGTAAAGGCTCAACCAATTCTGTTTCTATTAGTCCAAAAATAGGAGAAACAGATTGTTGTTGTTGCTGGCTTTGACTGCCGGCAAGATCGTTAATCGCAAAATACCCTGCAACGCTAATTACGACAACAAATAAAAAAGCACCAACTAATGGGCTTATCCTTTTAGAATTTGACAACGTCCTTTCGCCTTTTTCACTATTATTACGTTAGTTTAGACAGTCATATTATTGCTTATAAAAACGTCAAGAGTAAAACGCACATTTATTCGCCACATGTGCATTTTATGCTCGTAGGTTACCACAATCAGATGTAATCGCAATCAGCGGATAGGACTATTTGTCTATAAAACATAAGCTTAATTGCTTTTATAAACAAAATCCATGCATATAAATTCAGTGCTAGTGTATTTAGTTAGACTTGATTAGCAACTCTAATTCAGCGGTTTTATCTTGCATTAGCTGTATATCATTCTTGCTTTCAACATTAAGTCGAATAACCGGTTCGGTATTTGATTTACGCAGATTAAATCGCCATTCACCAAATTCCATACCAATGCCGTCAGTCTTATCAATCAATTCGGCTTTGTCTTCATAATGAGAAACAATTGCTTTTATTGTAGCGCCTGCATCTGTCACCCTATAATTAATTTCACCCGATGAAGGGAAAAGCGCGATACGCTCTTTAACGAGAGCAGATAACGGTTTTTTAGTATTGCATAATAGTTCGGCAACTAGCATCCACGGGATCATGCCC
>CAZXTD010000208.1:0-6505 GCA_964643575.1 uncultured Glaciecola sp.
ATAATACCCCTTAAAGCAAGTGGTGTACCCAAATAATCTGACGCGGAGGATAGAAGATGTCGACAGTAGAAGCAAATTTTGATGGTCTGGTGGGTCCAACTCACAACTACGCTGGTTTATCGGTAGGCAACGTCGCATCAAAGTCAAATGCCAACGCAATTAGTAACCCTAAACAAGCCGCACTGCAGGGCCTAGAGAAAATGAAAGCCTTGTCTGATTTCGGTATGTTGCAGGGCGTACTTGCACCACAAGAAAGGCCCGACATTTATAGTTTACGCAGGTTAGGATTTAGCGGTAGCGACCAAAATGTACTTAGCCAAGCAGCTAAACATGCACCAGCAGTATTAAGAGCGTGTTGCTCAGCATCAAGTATGTGGACCGCTAATGCCGCTACAGTGTCGCCAAGTGCCGATACAGCCGATGCAACAATTCACTTTACCCCAGCCAACCTAACCAACAAGTTTCACCGCGCAATAGAACCGACCGTGACGGGCAATGTTTTACGTGCGATTTTTGCAGACAAGGCTCACTTTACACATCACCAACATTTGCCCGAAAACGACCACTTTGGTGACGAGGGCGCCGCAAACCATACGCGTTTGTGTAATGAATATGACGAAGCAGGCGTTGAGTTTTTTGTCTATGGTAAACACGCGTTTGCAGATAATATGCCGGCCCCCAAAAAATACCCTGCAAGACAAACTATAGAAGCGAGCCAAGCTATTGCCCGCTTGCATGGCCTTAAAGACGATATGACGGTATTTGCACAACAAAATCCGGATGTTATAGACCAAGGCGTTTTTCACAACGATGTTATAGCGGTAGGTAACAAAAACGTACTTTTTTATCATGAACAAGCGTTTTTAAACACCGAAAAAGTAGTGAGCGATATTTCAGCGTGTTTTAAAGAGAAACCCTTTCATTTTGTCGAGGTGCCGACTCAAGCCGTGAGTGTCCAAGATGCGGTTAAATCATATTTATTTAATACACAGTTAATTAATCTGCCGTCTGGCGAAATGGTAATTATTGCGCCAAAAGAATGCGAACATAACCCCGCCGTTGCTAATTACTTGCAAAGCCTAATAGCAGGCGATAACCCGATAAATAACGTTCACTTTTTTGACGTAAAACAAAGCATGCAAAATGGCGGAGGCCCTGCTTGCTTGCGTTTACGCGTGGTGCTTAACGATGCACAACAAAAAGCGGTCAACCCAAATGCAATCATGAACGATGCCCTGTTTTCACAACTCAATGATTGGGTAAACAAGCACTACAGAGACCGTCTAGATGCAAACGACTTTGCTGACGTTGCCTTGCTCAATGAGTCTAGAACAGCGCTAGACGAACTGACGCAAATTATGCGCTTGGGCTCTGTTTACCCTTTTCAACAAGTATAAATACTCACGTAACAAAACCAACACCGCACTAGTAATGCATAAAAAAACCACGTTTTAGAATAAACGTGGTTTTATAATTATCTAGCTTAACTTATACGCCTTATAATGCGTCTGTACACAATGTACTTTGACCAAATGGACTGTTCCTTGGTGGCACAGCTTGCGTGGTTAAATCAGACGCCGCTACGCTAAGTCTAAATTCCTGTGACTGCATCGACTCTGAACCTGAAGACTGTCCGAACACGGCCACTTCAACGTTTGTCCAACGACCAAATTCTTTAGGGTAACGCACTTGCACAGTTGCTTGTCCAAAGTCATTTGTACGGGTGACGTTATCTTTAAAATTAATTGTGGCCACGTTACCTGGGGTTAATTGCCCATCACCGTTAACATCTTCGTCTAGGTCGAGTTGCCCGTCACCATCTGCATCTTCCCCAGCATCCAATATGCCGTTGCCGTTCGTATCTTCGCTTAAGTCTAAACGTCCGTTTTGATTCAAGTCTTCACTTACGCATGTTGCCGTGATACGTGATGAACCATCAGGATTAACAGTTGTATAAAAACGGTCTACTTCGTCCCAAATCCAAGAACCTTTATAATAAGCCTCGCGCAATACAGGAGTTACCGTTGCCGTTAATTCAACGTCTTCTACTGGTCTACCCGATGAGTCAGTCACAAATATTGCAAACTCTTTCATGTAAGTCGAACTATCTGGGATTTCGATAATACTACCGGTGCCTAAACTAATATCAAAGGCACGGTCGCCTACAGTTAAAAAGGTAAAATCAGAAACCCCGTCACTTTCAGCTCTAATTTGTACGCCATTATTTCCACTTACTGCATTAGACGTGTATACAGTTGATGCAATACCATTGCTATCGGTGGTGGCGCTGTTAGGTGAAATGCTGCCGCCTGAGGCATCAGACTCTAAACTAAAATTCACGACTTTGTCTTTTACCAGATTACCCGAGCCATCGCGCAACAAAGCAGTAATAGTACTCGTTTGTCCTTCTGGGCCAATTAAATCAGGCGTAGCGTCCACAAAGACATTATTTACTGTAGTCGCTATAAACTCAATTTCTGCTCGGGCAGTAACCACTTCATTATTGGTATTGCCATCGCTCCCTATAGCAGAAATAGACGTAGGCCCAGCAAACTCTGACTGAATAGACAAGGTAGCGATGCCTTCTGAATCTGTTGTTACTGTATTGCTCGTTATGCCATTAACTGAAAATTGGCCACGAGAAGATGTCAGTGTCACAGTCCCATTTGGAAATGGCACACCGTTTTTCTGCCAGCTAAGCTTAATAGGCGTTGGTGTATTTAACTCGACACTTTGGCTAGGTAGGTCTATAAAGCTAAATGCGTCTTGCTGGACGGTTATTTCATAGTCTCTCGAAATCTCTAATGCCGTCGCAGTGATAGTTGCATCTCCTCCAACACTAGCAGAAAAATTAATAGTTGCTTGTCCATTTTGTGAAGTATTGATGCTTACACTTTGCTCGCCTGGCTCATTATTGATGTTTAACAAGCCATCTTGGGTTGTTACTACTACTTCTTGGTTGGCAATGCCATTGCCGTCAGAATCAGACAGTACAATCGTGATAGGCGTCGAATCATTGATAATGACTGAGCCTGAGCCGTTTATGTTAATTTCTGTTCCTACCACTTTGACTGTTAATGTTTCTTGTAAAGCCGAAGTGCTGGCTGTTACGGTAATGTCACGATTACGTTTATTGTTTTGTGTGCTTAACCTTGCCCTTGCAGTACCGTCGGCTTGGGTGACGGCATCAACATTTGCTATTGATGCATCTTCGTCTGCAGCAAAATTTACCGCAATATTTGGTAATAAAATGTTTTGTTCGTTTTTGACAACCGCAATTAATTCAATTTCATCGCCACCGCTAGAGGCAAGTTGAGTAGCACTACCAAAAATCTCTAATGAGAAAGGCACTTGTTGCCGTGTACCTGTGCTTTCAAAACCCATGCTGACATTAGGGCTGTTGGTTGTGCTAGCGGTAACAGTGCCGCTGCCCGATAAACTGCCAACAGTCATTTGCAAACTGGCAATTCCTTGGTCATTTGTTAAAGCCGTCCCGGTGTCATTATTGAAAGTGGCAAGCTCAACTTGGCTGAGCACAAATGTCACAACAACACCTTGTTGCGGAGTGCCGCTGCTATTTTCAACGCTTGCGCTCAAAGTAATTGGTGATCCGTCACTGAGCTGTGTCAGCGTATTACCGTCTACATCAGTCATACTTAGCGTTAACGAAAAAGCGGAGTTGGTTCCTGGGCCACCCGAACCATCGTCAGTGTCGGGAGCTTCGTCACGAGTAAGCGGTGCGCTTCCTCCCCCGCAGGCTGTCAACACAACGAGTGTGACAAGGTAGAGTATAAATAGCTTAGCGGTTTTCATTTATTTACCTATATTTTTTTAATGCCGGTTGTCATAATTAAGGTTCACTTGAGCAAAACCTAAGACAATCAGGCGTGAACAAGCTGCAAATGCATTGTATAAAACGATTCAGCTTTTACGTTATACTTGTTAATCTTAGGTATTTAGACTAATAACCAAAACAACAAGGTCTGCTGTATGACAAACGCGTCAACTAAATCAAATTTAACCCTTCGTATTCTTATCGGCATGGGAGCCGGAATACTTATAGGTGTATTACTACAAATGTTGTATGGCGATAATGATGATTTCGTTATCTCTATGTTAGGTATAAATTTTTCGTTTCATGGCTTTTTTGTAGAAGGCGTTTTTGAAGTTGGCGGTAAGATATTTGTTAACTCGTTAAAGATGTTAGTCGTTCCGCTAGTGTTTGTTTCACTGGTGGTGGGCGTTAGCAGTTTAGCTGACCCTTCAAAACTCGGGCGTCTTGGGGGCAAGTCACTTGCACTTTACATCCTCACAACTTGCATAGCGGTGACATTCGCTATGTCGATGGCGCTGTTAATTCAACCCGGTGAAGGCTTTGATGTATCAACTGCTGCTGAATACATACCGAAAGAATCTCCAGGTTTCGCACAAGTATTGATCGGTATGTTTCCAAGCAATCCAATAGCTTCAATGGCTGAAGGTAACATGCTGCAAATTATCGTATTTTCGTTATTGTTTGGTGTTGCCATTACTATGGCCGGAGAACATGGCGATAAAATTAAAGCGGGTTTTGAATCGTTAAATGAAGTGATTATGAAAATTGTGATCATTATCATGAATTTAGCTCCTTACGGCGTGTTCTTCTTAATGGCAAAATTAGCTGCAACAATTGAGATACAGGAGTTCAGATATATCGGAATCTATTTTGGCCTAGTCTTTTTTGTTTTAATCGCTCATGCTTTAATAACGTTCCCCTTATTACTTTCGGTAGTGGGGCGTCTAAATCCCATTATTCTGTTTATAAAAATGAAAGACACCGCAATTTTTGCTTTTAGTTCGTCGAGTAGCAGCGCAACGTTGCCCGTTACTATGGCAACCGCCCGTAATAAGCTTGGTGTTAAGCGTCCTGTCGCATCATTTACCATCCCTTTGGGCGCTACAATCAATATGGATGGCACCGCTATTATGCAAGGGGTGGCCACAGTTTTTATAGCTCAAGCCTATGGCGTAGACTTATCCACTGTTGACTTATTAATGGTGGTCACTACCGCAACTTTAGCTTCTATTGGCACTGCGGGTGTGCCCGGGGTTGGTCTAATTATGCTCGCCATGGTTTTACAACAAGTTAATCTACCTGTTGAAGGTATAGCGTTAATTATTGGTATCGATCGCTTATTGGATATGACACGAACGGTTGTTAACGTAACCGGTGACTGCACAGTTGCTTGTATAGTGGCAAAGTCTGAAAACGAGTTTGATAGTGATGTTTATCACGATATGAGTAAGTAGCAAGCAGTAAGTCAGCTAAACAAATTGCATTAATGCGCGCCCGAGTAATCAGGGCACCTATTAATGCAAATTGTCTGCAGGCTTGACCTTAGCTGCCTTACTTGCCGGATATAGAGTCGCTATTACCGCAATTATAACAACTAGACTTACGGTAATAACAACATCCCATATATTCAATTTAGAAGGAATACTGCCAGTAAAATAGATATCGGTCGACAACACTTGGGTGTTAAACAACCATTCTATAAAGGCAATAATGTCGCCTAAACCTAAGGCAAGTGCTACGCCTATAATAGTGCCAATAATCGCACCTTTTATACCATGGTGCAGGCCCTTTAAAATAAACATCAAAGCAATATCCCCATTCGCCGCGCCAATGGTTTTGAGTATTGCGATTTCTTTGCGTTTTTCTTTTACCGACATAACCAATGACGACACAATGTTGAAACAAGCCACCGCAATCACCAGAGCCAATACAATATAAACGACAGTGCGAATCAATTGGATATCTTGATATAAATGGCCATTGGTACGCGTCCAGTCAGACATAAAAGCAGCTTGCGTGAATTGATAACCAAATTCTCTGACCAATGCGTATGCTTCGAACGGATCGTATAGCTTAATTTCGATATGTGTTACTTGTTGGGAAAACCCCAATAATTCAGCCATATAATTTTGGTTGACCAAACCGAGTTGATTGTCGAGCTCACCCCCTACAGAGATTTCTCCCACGACTTCAAGCCATGCAGATTTAGGTGACTTAAAGCTTAAATCATCGGTGCTTGACGGGAGTAATAGCTGTACTTGGTCGCCTATTTTTAAAGGCTGCGTTTGCATTATTTTAGCGCCAAGTAAAATGCCGTTTTTAGTTTGAGATAATTGTGAAAAACTCGTTTGACTCAAGCCCTCTGTGTTTTGGTTTTGTGTTGAGTGACCAGAGGCATCGTCGCCATTAACCGGCCTACCGTTTTGCGAAGTAAACTTAGCTTGTATATATGTATCCTCAACGCCAACCAAAGAAACAGCCTTCATTTGCTTACCAATTTGCAACAGCCCTGTTGCCTTATTTAAAGCAAATACATGTTCAACTCGTGGGTCTTTTTCAATATTACGAATAAAATCAGGGTCTGGATAAATACCTTGGTTATCAATTGCAAAAATTTCTGCGTGCGGGACCACTTTTAACAAACTATTACGCAGCTCGTACTCAAAGCCA
>CAZXTD010000209.1:0-6457 GCA_964643575.1 uncultured Glaciecola sp.
AGTTATTAGAGATGTGGCAAATATGATAAAAACGAAATTTAAGCGCAATTCAGATTGCGTGGCACGAATTGGAGGTGAGGAGTTTGGGGTATTGATGCCCTTGACCGATTTCAAAAAAGTGTCTGATATGGCTGATGAACTTCGTCAAACGGTCGAAGCAAGTCCAATCGATTGGGAGGGTGAGTCAATAAAAGTTACTGTAAGTGGAGGGGTGGCGAGTTGTTTGCCTTCCCATCTAATAAAATCAATAGAGATGTTTAAGCTCGCCGATAATTGTTTATATCAAGCGAAGAATGAAGGCAGAAACAAAACAATTGCTAAAACCTTCAACGATTCCCAGCAACAGAATAGCTAACAAAGGTCCCCTTGGGCTTAACCGCATGCTAACGACAATAGTTAAAATCAGCTAACATGCCGTTTATCTCAAAGTAAGATAACACTGCCTAAATAGTATAGTCATCACCTGATGCAGTCATAAAGGTGCGTTCTTCAGGAAAAGCCAAACGCGGCTCGCCGTTACTACTTGCTTTTTCATTCAGTATAACCTCAACGTGCATATTATCTTGCTTTAACAAAATTGCTGCAGGCCTTTCACTTTGCCCTAAATAACCTTTGAACTGCCGTGCGTTTTCGAGCCCGCAGTGGCTACCGTTTTCAAAAAAGGCCATAATATGACGGAAATATACAACGTATTGTTTTACGTCTTTGTGTGAACCATTTTGCAATGGGAAATATGTATCTAGCGTATGTGAGGCTAAGTGCTCTTTTTTATTCACAGCAAACATTAGCTGCTCAAGTGTAAAAGACTGCGTTTCTAAGGCACGGCGATCGATGTCTGAAATTGGCATATTCATAATGTTGCTCCACTGTATTTGTTGTACATTATCAAACTAGGTCATTTGTCTGAGTTCGATAATAGTGATTAACGTTTTGCAGTAGCCTTTGCTACTTCCACGTTTACAGCATAGACGAGTAACATCTAAAATTTCACAATAAAAACTTTACATAGTAAATTTTACAAAATGTAATAAAGTTGTAAATGGATTTTGGGCCGTCATTGTAGCCAGAATAACCCACATTGCTCCTACCACTTCATCCCGTCGTCCCGTCATCGCGTCGAAGGACGGGAGCTCCTTGGAACACTGCAAAATCAGTAAGTTAAAGGATGTATCGGGAGGTTCCCGCCATCGCGGGAATGACGGGTTTTACGAGAATGACGGGTGTTTTTACAACACATCACTTAATTTAAACGGGAGCCACTTTTCGTTAGCGTTGCTGGCTGCTACGCAGTTCTCGATAAAGGCCATGCCGCGAATGGCTTCATCTATGCCGGGTGTTATGCCGGCAACGTCAACATCTTCACCTGCAAATTTGCGTATTTGCTTGGCAAAGTCCATATAGATATTAGCAAATGCTTCTAAATAGCCCTCAGGGTGACCTGCTGGTGTGCGTGTGCTGCCTGCTGCATAGGGTGAAAAGCTGCCCACACCTGTACGAACTACTTCCATTGGTTTGTCGTTGTATTTAATTTGCATCGAGTTAGGCTCTTGTTGATTCCATACTAAGCCAGCGTCAGTGCCATAAATACGAATATTGAGGTTGTTTTCTTCACCTACCGATACTTGGCTTGCAATTAACACTCCTTTGGCGCCATTGCTAAAACGCAGTAACACGTTGCCGTCATCGTCTAATTCGCGACCCGGCACAACAGCTTGTAGGTCGGCGCATAAGTCGGTGATATCTAGGCCGCTTATAAACTCAGCTAAATTAGCAGCATGTACACCAATGTCGCCCATGCAACAACTCACGCCTGCGCGTTTAGGGTCTAGTCGCCACGCCGCTTGTTTGTTATCGTCGCCTGGCGCCTCAGATAACCAACCTTGTGAATATTCAACTATGATTTTACGAACAGTGCCTAATTTACCCTGTTCAATAAGTTGCTTCGCTTCACGTACAAGAGGGTAACCGGTATAAGTATGAGTTAAACCATAAAGCACGTCGTGCTTATCAAGCACTGCTTTTAAATCGATAGCTTCTTGCAAAGTAAAGGTAGCCGGTTTGTCAGACATCACATGAAACCCAGCTTCGATAGCCGCTTTTGCTACAGGAAAATGCAAGTGGTTAGGCGTAACGATCGATACAAATTGCATGCGTTCGTCGGCTGGCTTTTGAGCCTCTTCAGCAAACATCTGTTGGTAGCTTGCATAGCAACGGCTTGGGTCTAGGTGCAAAGCCTTGCCCGTGGCCGCGCAGTTATCGGCTGATGAGCTAAACGCACCGCATACTAATTGAATCTCGCCATCGATAGCGGCCGCGGCGCGATGCACTGCACCAATAAAAGCACCTTGACCACCGCCAACCATGCCCATTCTTACTTTGTTGTTGTAATTGCTCATAAATCAATCGTCTTTATTTGTAAAATTTGAAGGGAAGCTAAAACAGCACCTTTTAATATGCACACCAAAAGGTACTGCCTAGCCTACACACACAGAAACCAAAAGTATAAGGTTTTTACCCTAGACTAATTTTTCTTATTCGCATCCTCTGGCGCGGCTGCATCTTCAGGCAAACCATCGGGATACGACAACTCAGGGTATTTCTCTAGAAGCTCAGGCGCAGTCCAAAAACCTTGGCCTGCGGGTACTGTTGCTCTTACCTGCTCAACAAGTTCAGGCGATACAATCGACGCTTTGTTGTCAAAAGCGTTGCGGATGTAGCTAAGCACCGCAGCAACCTCTTCATCGTTGAGCATATTGCCAAAGGCAGTCATTGGCACATGTCCGTTGTACTTAACGCCCTTAACATACATGCGCTTCATCAAACCGCTGAGGATAATCTCGGTAGGCAATCGGGGATCACCTGTTACCCACTCAGTGCCATTTAGAGGTGGGAATCCGGCAATGGGTAAGCCCTTACCATCAGCTTGATGGCAAGTAGAGCAGAAGCCTTCTCTTGTATAAATCTCTTTACCTTTGAAGTAAACCTCACGCTCAGAGCCAATTAAGTGTGCAGCCTCATTCGCAATCTCAACTTCGGGCTCAACCCATTTGCCGCCTAAGTTATTCATAGTTTGCATAAACGCCATTTTCATCCATGGGTTTAGCGGGCCATCTTCGAGCGCACCAATTGCTTCTAAACGCTCAACGCCAGCAGGGTCGTCTAGCCATGATATAGCGGCAACGGCCTCAAGGCGCACACGGCCGTGTGCGCCTTTTGCGGCTTTGTCGATAATCGCTAAGGCTTCTTTATTGCTATATTCATGAATATGCAAACGCATTGCTTTTACCGCAGCAGCGCGCACACGGAAGTTATCGTGAGCCAATAAATCATGAACCAAACGCTTGTCTTGTTCATTGTCCATACGGCTCAACCACAAAGCTTGTAGTAAATGAACATCGGCGTCATTCGCGCTTTTGTCAATAGACTTTATGTACTTCGCTTTTGCTTTTTGCACTTTAGCGTAGTCATGTCTACGAATTTCGGTACGAGCAAGTACCCGTATTTTTTGGTCGGGCGACTTAAGCTGTGCAAAAAGCTCATCTAAACTTGCACCATCTATTTTGCCAGGCTCAACAAGCGGCTTGCCTCTATATACAATGCGGTAAATTCGGCCATGCACATGGTCTCTAAACGGGTCGCGAGCATTGTGCTGCATGTGTCCAATAAGCTGGTTGTGCCAATCGACAATATAAAGGCTACCGTCTGGCGCAAAGTCTAAGTCTACAGGGCGGTAGTTAGAGTCGCTTGAAGTTACTAGGTCTTGACGCCACGTACTTTTATAGCCTGTTTCGTCATCATTAAGGGTATGCTGTTTAGCGCCCAAAAATCCGATAACGTTGTTAAGGAGAAAGTCACCTTGAATGTCATCCGGGAAATGCTGACTGTAGACAAACTCAATACCAGAGGTCGGTCTAACTCGGTGAGCCGACTCAATGAGTGTGTCAGTACCTAAGGTGAGCTGTCCATAACGGGTCTTCATTTCTACCGGTAGCATCCAAAATACGCCCGGATCGGAAGTGTTCATAAAGAAGTTTTGGCCCCACTTGTCAAAGGCTAAACCCCAAGGGTTAGGAGAATGGTTTTGCACAATGCGACTTAAGCGCTGAGTACGCGGGTCAAAGCGATAAAAACCAGCGTTAACCGCTCGCACTGGGCCATAGGCAGTTTCTACATTTGAGTGCAAAAATACGCCTTCTTGCATCAATATGCCGCCAAACGGGTCAGCCATAAAACCACTAATTGCATGGTGTGTGTCGTAGGTATCAAAACCCGATAGAATAATCTCTTGGGTGTCGGCAATATCATCACCGTCGGTATCTTTTAGCAGCACTAAATTGGGTGCCTGCGACAAATACACGCCATGTTCGGTAATCTCAAAACCAATCGGCATATGCAGGTTATCAGCAAACACGGTTTCTTTGTCAGCTTTACCGTCGTTGTTGGTGTCCTCATATATTAATATTTTGTCGTTTGGCTTGCCATTACCCGGTTTATAATGGGGATAACTTTCAAGGGTCGACACCCATAAGCGCCCTTTTGCATCAAAGGCCATTTGTGCTGGGTTAGCTAAATTAGGAAAGTCTGTCTCTTCAGCGAACTGCTGAATTTCATAGCCCTCAGCAACGGTAAATGCATCCATGGCATCTTTGCCGTAGCGGTATGCTTCCATGTTTTCTGGGGCAACATTTGACTCAATTTTATTAAGTTCGATGGTGCCGGCATCAGCGGCGGCTAAATCGAAGGGCTGGTCTTTTAGCAAGCCCCAAATCAAACGATCTCTGTTTTCGGTCATTTGCGTGACTTTGATTATCTCTTTAGGATAGTTGTCGACGCCATAAGGCTCAAAACGCCTGCCGTCAACGTGAACACCATTAGGCATTTGATAGCGCTTAAACCAGTACCAATTTTTGTCTAATACGGCTTCACGCAAGGCTTCTTTAGCTGAGGCTACAAGCACATCAGTACTATCTTTTTCAAACAGAGCATCGCTTAGCACGGAGGCTAATTTTGCATAGCCTTTTTGATTAAGGTGAGCCCCGTTAACGGTAAGCTGCTCATCAGTGTTATCAAACATTGTTTTGGTCGGCGTAAATAAATCAACAAAGTGTACGCCACGCTCATTGGCAAGCTCTTCCATCACATCCGCGTAAGCTTTTAAGTTGCGATTAGTTTGCTTACCGTCGGGCAAAGGAAGCGTTTTTGATAAATCTTGAAAGGCAATGGGCGATACCAACACCAGCTCTGCAATATCGCCATTGTTATATTTATTCGCTAAAGAGTGGTCGATAAAGTTAGACAGCTCGGCACGGTAATTTGCCAGCCCCTCAGGGCCATCAAACGATTCATTAAAGCCAAAAAAAGCAACAATAACTTGAGGTGCTATATCGTATATCCACTGGTCGGTTGTTGGGTGTGTACCTTCTCCGCTGTGATGAAGTTTGTCAGGGTGATAACGCTCAGCACCAGGGAAAGCCCACTGCGAGTTGCGCGAAGAATGTGGTCTAAAACCGGGTGTATAACCAGGTTTCGCTAAGGTACGAACAGTCACGTCTTTGGTCGGGAAGCCGGCAAAGATTTCTGACTCAAAATACCCATAGTTGAGCATTCTTTCTGGTAAACCATTACCAAGCAGTAAAACTGTATCATTTTGCTTAAGCTTAACTTTAGGCGACTTACCTTTCGCCTCTAATTCTTGAGTGGTGAGGATCACTTTAACCGGCGGCTTACCGAGGTCAAAATCACTTACTGTAAGTCCACGTTGTATGAAATAGTCAGGGCTTTGGAAACCAAAAAACGATGGCTCGTATTTATCAACAGGTGTCACATTTGCCTTTTTAGGAACGGGCATATCTAATAAATGAAATGCGGCGTTAATAACTAAGCGGCGAGCGCTATCGTCTTGCAAATCGTATGACGCACCACCTGTTGTCGCAAAGATTTTACCTGTTTTGTTGCCCGAAGGTGTGGGGTAGGCTTTTACCCAAGCCAAAGGCATCATTGGATTATTTTTAGATCCGGAAAGTACTTTTGATTTTGGATCCAGTGACTCAGTTACCGCACCGCGCAATAAAATCGTTGCGGCATCTTGGTCTAGATTTTCGATACCATAAATATCGGCTGTCATAAAAAATGGCGCAACACTATTTAAAATAGGATGCTTCGCGTTCTTGTCTTCTACAACACTCAAACCACCTTCTACTTTATGTATACCGTGGTGATTGAGCCAGTTTTCACCCACTACATTCAAACCAAAGTTTTGCCAGTCATAGCCGCCGTACATGTCGGCGTTATTAAACGGGTGAGTTGCTGTGCGTAGCGCAATAATTGGCTTGCCGGTGTTAAAGTAATCTAAGAAATGCTGTAACTGCTCACCAGGTAATATTCGCCAGCGAGTGGCAAGCACCTTTAAATCTGAGTTTTGTAAGCTTTGTAAATTAGGCATGTTAGTAATATCGTT
>CAZXTD010000210.1:0-6446 GCA_964643575.1 uncultured Glaciecola sp.
AGCTAATAGCACTCAAAAATAAACATCAGCAAAAACTAAGCCAAATAGTGAATAATCTTGAATTAGCAATCACAATGAATGTTGAGTAAAATTTAGTTGTTAACTTTGAGGTTAATTGCCATTAATTGCTTTTTGATAAACAACTAAGGTTTGTCTTGCCATATTTATATCTGAGAAGTGAGCCTCGTATCGAGCTCGTCCATTTCTACCCATAGTGTTACGAAGGTCGCTATCTGACAATAGCAGTTGAAAAGCGTCAGCGATTCCGTGCTTGTTGTTATTTGAAACCAATAAACCACATTCTTTATGAGTAAGCGCTTCCTTTACACCACCAACATCGCTTCCAATAACAGGTAACCCCATACGCATTGCTTCAAGAATACTCAGTGGTAAGCCCTCCCAATCAGAAATTAGGGTAAAAATATCGGCTTGTTGCAGTAAAGCCGCAACATCATTTCGCCATCCTAAAAACGCCACTTTTTGCTCAATACCTAGCTGTTTACTAAGCATTTTGATAGACGCTAGGTCGGGTCCATCCCCCACTAAATGCAAAATCCAATTTTTATGATCAACTAAAAGCAATGACTCTAACAGCAATTGAAAATTCTTAGGTCGCTGAAATCTTGCCACCATTAATATATTAAGGGGTTTTGTATCGACTTTACCTACAGATTTGTCTTTATAAGAATCCGGCTCATCGGGCACACCATTTAAAATTACATTTAGCTTCGAGACGTGCGAAACGTTTCGAGAGAGCGCCAAGTCTCTATCATACTTCGACACAGTAATTATCTGACTTGTTTTATTTGCCATAAGTTTTTCGACCAGCCTGTAAACATGAGCTCTTAATTTTGGAACTCCTTTGGTAAAAGGCCAGCCATGAGCGGTGTATACAACTGGTATCTTTAAACGCCAAGCTGCAAGTCGACCAATTAGTCCAGCTTTAGCAGAGTGACAGGCGATAATGTCTGGCGCATATACTTTTAGCATTTGTGATAACTGGAAAAATGCTTTCACATCTTTAAATACAGACACCTCTCTAACTAAATAACTAACACTCTTTACACAAATGCCCTTAGCACGAAACAGTTCTATAATGGGTCCTGCTCCGCCAACAAATACACAAACCTCATGACCTTCATCACGCAGAACCTGTGTCAAATCTCTGACATGCGCGCTAGCGCCTCCAAGCGTATCGGAGCGCGTTATGACTTGAGCTATTTTCATTTCTCTTACTTACCCGTTACTTGATTTTGGCGATATTGAGTCAGTGATGAACTAATGAACTGGGTAATCCTTAGGATTTTGCCTCGAAATAGTAGTTCAATTTAAAATAAGAAATACAGGCGGCTTATCAGTCATATCAACGATTGTGACTCCACGAATGCATTCTTACTTATTTGCATCTGCACAAATCGTGCCCACAGTAACTACTCTTTTTTTGCCTCCCTTATTAATTAAACAAAAAAAGAGCGCCTTTGCGCTCTTTTATAATTATTTGATTTAAAATTCTTGAACTACAAATTAGTTAATTTCAGTCTTCGGTTCCGTTCAACAAACTCTCAAAATCCGAAAAGTCATCCTGCTCTTCCTCTAACTCTTCTTCTGTTTTTTGCTGTATTTCACCATCACTAACTTCAAACGCTAATCGTTGAAAGTAAGCATCGCGAACAAATAAATACTGGTCTAGCGCCCTGTTCAAATTTTCTTCCTGCTCCAACAATGAGGCACGAGCTTCAAGTAAAGAGATGACAGCAGCGCCAACTACAAATGGGTCTTCTAGAACAGTACTTGGCCAATAGTAATTATCCACAACGCGGCCCGTAAAACTCCGAAAGTCACTTGGCCCTAGAGCCGGTAGCATTAAGTATGGCCCGGTGCCAACGCCCCACACCCCTAACACCTGCCCAAAATCTTCTCGCTCACGCTCAAGCCCAAGTTCGCCTGCTATATCAAACAAGCCAAAAAATCCTACCGTACTATTAAGCGCAAAGCGTCCTACACTTGTTAAGCTCTCTTTGACTTTGCCTTGCAACAAATTATTAATGGAGTTAGCGGGCTCTTCAATATTATTTGCCGCATTTAAAAGCCCCGTTCTTAAGGGCTGAGGCGCGACTGCAACGTAGCCCTGTGTTACCGGTTTCACTAAAAATCGATCAAGCACTTCATAATTAAAATCCCACATCACACGGTTGAATGGTTCAAATGGGTCTGAAACGCGTTTCTCTTCAACTGCCGCATCGGTTTGTGCAAGCGTGGCGTCTGCTTTTTGTTCAGCAACGCGATTATTAGATGCACAACCACTTAACACTACACTAAAAAGTATGATGGATATGATGCTTAGCTTTTGTAAATTCACTCTAATTCCTTATTAATTGTTACTTGTAGCAGCTGTCCTTGCTGTGCAGCTACATCTATGTCTAAAATTTGTCCTTCTAGCTCGCCTGCGCTTGGCATTACGTCTCGATCCCTTGAAATCCGAGCAGTCACTTTAACTACCTGCGCGGTGTCTAAATTGAGCGACGGTATCATGGCATCAGCTTTGCTCAAGCTTACTTGCACGGGTAATTCACTTAAACTCAAGCGTTTTACCGCTAGGGGTGCTCGGCTTGAGCCATCGTTTATCTGCGCAAACACAATCAAGTACGCATCTTGCGGTAACTTAGATTGTAGCTCAGATGCAATATTAACTTGAATTAATAATTCATTTTGTTGTGTAACATTTGATGTCGCATTATCAGCTTGCATGTCGGCGCCGGCTAATTGATTCCCACCGCCTTGAATGGAACCAGAGGAAGCAGAACCATTCGGAATTTGTATACCAAGGCCTTGAAGACCGGTCACCAAAGATTGATAGAACTGACTGTCTTCTCTTAAAAAATCTTTAATCAAATTAAAATTACTCAACGCTAGGTCGGGTTCTTGTAGCTGAATACCAATTGTTGTCATCAACAAACGATAGTTTCGATTATCGGGCTCTTTGCCTATTAGATAGGCAAGCTGACGCCTGGCATTGCCAAGAGACTCTTCTGAACCTGCTAACATTAAGGTTTCTGCGTATTTAAAGCGTATCTGGTCATCTTGCGGGCTGATATCTAAAGCTTTTTCGTACGCAGCAACACCTTCGTCTAAACGCCCAATTGATGTACTTATTAAAGCGAGGTAACTCCACCCTTGTGCATCATCCGGATTTTCGCGCAATGATTTGCGTATCGACAATGCGAGTTTGGCAAAATCATTTGGTGTTAAGCTTTGCCCGCCGTCACTTTGCATCTGTGCCCGAATGTTTTCAACGTCAAGCTGTGACTGCTTGTATTCATTAAGGCCTGTTAGTTGATTGGCATCCCAATACACCCAAGCACCGGTAATTAGTGCGGGAATACCGAGTAGTAAAAATAAGCCCGCGTTAACTTTTAAGCCTGGTGCTTTAGCATTTGACACATCGGGTGTTTCATCTACTAAGGCTAACTTAAGGTCGCGAATCGCAGCGTTCTTTTCTTTCTCGTCAATTAGGCCTTCTTCTACTTCTTGAGCGAGTTCGTCAATACGTTGTTTGATGACGTTGGCGTTAGAGAGCTCAATTTGAGCCTGCTTTCTGGCTCTCAATAAGGGATATACTACAAACAAAACAGCAATAAGGCTTAGCCCTACTGCCGTAAGATAAAAGCTAGTCAATTTCTCATCCTTTGCAAATTAGTCTTTGAGGAGTTTGTCGGCGCGGTCGAGCTTAGCCTGTAGCTCTTGGTCGTTAGCCTCATCTGCTGAAGCTGTTTTGCGACGACGAATAAAAAAGAACAACATCATAAGTGCGAATAAAACAGGCATTAACCATAGCCATATCGTTACAGGCGTAACCGGTGGCTGATAATGCACAAAATCACCATATCGCTGTTTCATCCAATCGATGACTTCGGGTTTATCCGCGCCATCTTGCATTAATTGATACGTTTTGCGGCGCATATCATGAGCAATGGGCGCGTCAGAATCCGCGATATTTTGGTTTTGGCACTTAGGGCAACGAAGCTCTGCTGTTAACTCCAAAAACTCTTTACGTTTTTTGGGGTCAGCGAACACATAGTTTTCTGCATATTCTTGAACCGGGTTTTGCGGTTTAGTCGTAGTTTCAAGTTTTTCGTCTAGTTTTCTTTCAATGCCTTGGTTTGTTTGTGCATTGACAACAAAACTACATGAGGCAAGAACTAAGATAAAACAAGCTATCGCTCTGCAAAAGGCTTTTGACACAGCAAGTCTATTCACTGGCAACCTCCGCATTAACTGCCCGAGAGGCAACAGGCTCAATACTTTGATTTAAGTTATCTATTTGCTCAGCAAGTACCGGCGCTATTTCTTTTAAGGCAGGTGCAAATTTATTGCGCCAGACCCTCGGATTAATATCGCCTAAGTGATGCACACGAATAATGCCATCTTGGTCAACCAAAAAAGATTCTGGCGCTCCTGTTACGCCGAGGTCTAAAGCTGTATTTCGGTAAACATCAAAAATGTTAAAAGAATAAGGGTTACCGAAACGCCCTACAGTCTGGGCAACTTCACTGCGTACTCGGTTAATGGTTTTTGTCCCAAAATCGGGGTCAAGATCTTGGTCGTAATACAAACCAACCACACGCAAACCATTTTCTGATAAGGCGGTTAAATAAGGTAGCTCTATGGCACATGTTTGGCACCACACGCCCCATACATTCACTAAGGTGACCTGGCCCGTAAACACCTCGTTAGTATACATGATTGTTTCGTCTGCTAAATCAGGCAGTTCAAAGGCAGGAAACGGCTCTGCTAATACTTCCGACTCTCTAATAGTTGGGTCAGAAAACAAACCTTTGAACAAAAATACACTCAAGCCCAAAAACAATACTAATGGCAAGAGGTAGGTGATTAACTTACCGTTATTCATGCTTCACTTTCCTTTGCGTGCAAAGGTTTTGAAACTTGAGATGGTTGTTTTTCAGAGCCAAGCGCCTGCTTTACCGCAGCAATTTTTTTAATTCGATAGCGCTTATCTGCTATTGAGAAAATACCGCCAATGCACATAATAAACGAGCCGCCCCAAATCCATACCACAAAAGGTTTATAGTATAGGCGTATCGCCCAGGCTTCGCCGTCGAGTGGCTCTCCCATTGCGATGAATAAATCGCGCGTAAGCGTGGTATGTATGCCAGCCTCTGTCATGCTCATGCGCTGAACAGTATAGAAGCGCTTCTCAGGCTCTAAGTGGCTCACTAACTCACCATCTTTAAACACAACAAAAACGCCTTTATCAGAATAGTAATTAGGCCCATCTATTTTCTTCACACCAGAAAAGAGCACATCATAGACAGCAATTTCAAAGCGCTGGCCAGGTTCCATCTTCACATCACGTTCAAGCTCGTAATTACTCACCAAAGTTATACCAATTAGGGTAACTGCAAACCCTAAATGGCCAAGCACCATTCCCCAATGACTGCGGGTAAGCTTTTTAAGTGACGCAAAAAGTGATTCGTCGCGAGTATTAGAGATAACGCGCTGACGCACTTCTAAAATAGACGTAGCCAGTATCCAAAAACTCATCACCAAACCGAGCAGCGCCATGTAAGTTTCGTCTTCATAACTAAAATTAACCAGTAAACCAACTGATAACGCGACTAAAAACGCCACTATAAGTTGATTACGCAAAGCATCTGGCTTTTGAGACTTCCAACGTGTTAACGGCCCTACCCCCAAAAAGAAAACAAACGGCACTATCAACAACGTAAACATTTGATTAAAGAAAGGCGCGCCTATCGAAATTGTGCCAAGGCCAATTTCTTTATGCACCAGCGGGAACAAGGTGCCGAGCAATACTACGATAGTCGCTGCACACAACAACACGTTGTTTCCCATAAGCATCATTTCTCGAGAGAATAAATTATAACGGCCTCGGCTTTTAAGCTGCGCTGCCCTCACTGCATACAACAATAAAGAGCTGCCAATAACCAATACCAACAGCCCTAAAATAAACAGGCCGCGCGAGGGATCGCTGGCAAAGGAATGCACCGATACCAGAACGCCAGAGCGCACTAAAAACGTACCTAAAAGACTCAATGAGAAAGCAGCAATCGCGAGTAATACCGTCCACGATTTAAACACTTTACGCTTTTCAGTAACTGCCAAGCTGTGAATAAGTGCCGTACCAACAAGCCAAGGCATAAACGAAGCATTTTCTACCGGATCCCAAAACCACCAGCCGCCCCAGCCAAGTTCGTAATAAGCCCACCAACTGCCTAAAGCGATGCCCATCGTCAAAAAACTCCAGGCAGCAATGGTCCACGGGCGAGACCAACGCGCCCAAGTTGAATCAAGCTGGCCGCCAATTAAGGCCGCAATAGCAAATGCAAACGCGACAGAAAAACCTACATAGCCCATATACAACATTGGCGGGTGAATAATCATGCCAAAGTCTTGCAGTAATGGGT
>CAZXTD010000211.1:0-6409 GCA_964643575.1 uncultured Glaciecola sp.
ACTGCAAACTCATAGTTATCAGGTTGTAATTCTTGATCAAATGGACTGGCAACAAACTTTTCAATTGTATAGGGGTACTTTTTTGCAAAAAAAGCGGTTTGCATATTTGAGGGCAAAAACAAATTTGTTTGTACGTACTCAACAAAAGACATTTTGCTTACTTCTTCGATGATCTTTTGTATGACAATTTGGTTGTAATTGGAATAGATATACTTAGTACCCGGCTCAGCTGCGAGTGCGTCTATACTTTTTAACGAGTCCCAAATTGTTTGTTCTGTTAATACTATATTTTTGGCAAACAATGTTTCCCATGGCACGATTGGCAAACCACTACTGTAGCCGAGTAAATGCTTAACTTGGACGGTTTTTGCCCAAGAAGGTAAACCTGCAACAACGTCAGAAATTGGGTCGGTAAGTTTAAGCTTTTTATCTTCTAATAGTTGAACAAGCGCGGCCCCGTAAAACTCTTTATAAATAGAGCCAATTTGAAAGCGGTGTGAAGTACCCAGTGGAATTAACTGTCTATGATCAGAAAAGCCATAAGCCTGTTCGAAAATTATTTCATTATTTTTTGCAATTAAAACAACACCATTTAATTCTCCAGCACTGTTTATCTTTGCTAAATACCTTGATACCGAATCTTGCTGACAGCCACTTAGTACAATAGAGGTCGCAACAATAAATACGCAGACAATCTTTTGAAACATCGATGACTCCGGTTTATATTCAAATTGAGCAGCCAAAAAGCAGCCGTATACAACACCAGTATGTTTGCTAATATTACGACCCTGTTAAACTTTGTCGCTTAAAGATCCAATAAGGTTTATGGACAGAATTTTGGTTCGAAAACTTCTTCTCTATTTCTTTATTATTTTGAAAGAGCACACTTATGCATTTGGCCGCTGTAAGAATAAGTCTTGAAGGCTGAGAAACCAGACATCTTCCGATTGTACACTCTGCTTGAATTATCAGATATATTCAAACGTAAACATCACGACATGCGCGACCATATGCGCCACTATCGCGCTCTCTATACCTTTGCGCCAATATAAATAGCCTGCAACAATACCAAAGCTAGCATTGCCAAGCAGAATGTAAGTGGTTAAGGCCACATTTGTTTCGTTAGTCATTGCATAAGCTGCGGGTAAATGACCCAAGCCAAATAAAATTGCAGTTACTAAAATGCCAAATACATAGTGATAGTTTTTGGGTGATTTGCTCTCTTTTTGAGTGAGACGAAAAATTGCCCATACAAAAAAGGTCATCAATCCCCAACGAATTAGAATTTCTTCAGTAATACCGCTATATAGCAACTTAGTGTAAAAGGGCAGGCTCAGGCTTTGTGCATTAGCAACAAAGCTTTGTGGTAGCATCGGGTAAAAGAGGCTTGATATCAGCACTATTAGCAATCCGCCAAATATACCGCCGGCAATACCGACCTTTACAATACTAGTTACATCCACTTTAGCTTGTTGGCCATGTACAAATGATTGAACTATTGGTGCGCCTAAATTGACCTTTGGCGACAACCATGCGCCCAAACACACCATAGCCACCAGCAAAATTGACGATTGCACAAATGACGCCAATTGCACAATGCTAATAGGAACCGGTAAGTCTTGAGCAGATGCTGTTACCATCATCTCAACTACTGGCATGAGCGATACGACACCAAGCAAACCTAATACACTTAAAGTGATATTCATTTTCCAAGAAAATGCGTGATTATTAACGTTATTTTTCATCATGGCTTCTCAAAATAGCATCCCCAAATAGTTGCTAAAGTTCATTTCGGTTGTATGGATATAACGAAGTCACTTGGTGATTTATTCCATCTCTATTTATTTTTTCAATTTATTGGAATAAAGCTTCACATCGTTTCGTTATATCTATACAAACAATACAAAGGGCCAAGCAAATGGGTAACGACTGATGGACAAAAATTTAAGGCGCTTGCTAAATGATGCTTTCAAATTAGCGGCGAGCATTGTGCATAATAGCGCCGATGCTCATGACGTAATTCAAGATTCAGCAGCCATTGCGCTTAGTCATCGCTCGGCACCAACACCGAGCAGTGAAGAATTTAGGCCTTGGTTTTATAAAGTGGTCAGAAATAAATCCATCGATAGGGCACGCGCAAATCAAGTTAAAGTAAAACGCCAAAATGATGATGCAAGTGCACAGATTGAGGAAACAAGTTCAGATGTAGATGGCCCAGAATCGAAAGCATTAGCCATAAATCGACAGCAAATGATTACTGAAGCGCTAGACAGCATCAGCGTAAAACATAGAGAAATCGTAATGTTAAAAGACTTTCATGATTTCTCGTATGCTGAAATTGCAGATATTTTGGATATTGCCAAAGGCTCCGTAATGTCGAGATTACATCGGGCAAGACTGGCGCTAAAAGAAGCCATAGACGAGCTTGAGAATAAGTGAGGATACAACTATGAACGATACAGCAACCAATAAAGCGCTGTGCAATAGAATGAGTGAATTATTGTCGGGCTATCTAGACGGTGAGCTCACGCAACAAGAAAGTCAGCAAGTAAATGCGCATATCCAAAACTGTGAAAGCTGCAGGGCTAATTTTGAAGAGTTAGCTGGTTTAAAAAGCGTTATAAACAATCTCCAAATGCCAGAAATGGAAGCCGATAAAATTGAGAAAATAATGAACGAGCCACTTGCTAAGGCGAGTCATCATATTGGCTGGAGTGCATTAATAATAGGCCTAGCCATTGCTTTGATATATGCAGTCACTAGCTTTTATGCTAACAGCACAATAAGCCTTGGCGAAAAAATACTGATTAGCTTAATTGGTGGAGGTTTATTGGGCGTATTCTTATCGGTAGCACGACAACAATGGCTAGCGCGTAAAACAGATAAATACAAAGGAGTAAAATTATGAATATGATTCCCGTTGTGACCACTTCAGATATCGCCGGAACTGAAATTAGTCAGCACCTAGGCTTGGTCCGAGGCAATACCATTCGAGCAAGACACTTAGGTAAAGATATACTTGCTGTGTTTCGTAATATCTTAGGCGGTGAAATAAGCGAATACACTAAGCTGATGGCCGAAAGCCGCGAGCAGGCAATTGATCGCATGCTCGATGAGGCCAAAGCCTTAAACGCAGATGCTATAGTTAATGTTCATTTCACCACGTCTATGGTTGCACAAGGTGCTGCTGAACTGATGGTATATGGCACCGCGGTTAAGCTCAAAAGATAGCAAGGTCATTTACTTTTAGCTGCCAAGGCGTGCAATAGTTGACCACTGACATGAGATAATAATGAAACAATTTAAAGCAATAATATTCGATTTTGACGGAACCCTAATCGACTCTGAAATTCTCCATTTTATGAGTTGGAATAAAGCATTACAGCCCTTCGATATAGCACTCACAAAAGAAGACTATTTTGAGAACTTTGTAGGCATTCCTTCTATTGGCAACGCTGAGTTAATCTTATCAAGACACAACATAGCGCAAACGCCGACACAATTAGTAGAAGCAAAAGGTACTGCTTTGTTATCGCTAAGTGATGAAATAGATACTCCTTTTATGCCATATGCCGAAAAATCACTCGCCTTTTTGGCAAACAAAAAGGTGCCAATGTCGATTGTTTCAGGTAGCAAGCGAGATGACATAATACGCGTACTAAAACGTAAAAATATTACGCATTATTTTGAGCATATAATTTCATGTGATGATGTCAAAATAAGCAAGCCAGACCCCGAGGGTTATTTAAGTTGCGTAGCAAAGATGGGGTTTGCCAAACATGAATATTTGGTGTTTGAAGACACAGCAACAGGTACCTTGGCAGCAAAAAACGCTGGTTTGATATGCTTTGCAGTTCAACATGAGCAAAAATATCATGAGGATTTACTAAAAGCAGGTGCCGATAAGGTCTTTCTAGATTTAGACGCTGCGTTTGAGTTTGTTTTTATCTAATGATGTTTATCTGCTAAAGCGTCATCTAATAGTTTAACAAGTTCATCTCGAGAGTATGAGTATTCTCCCCACTGGTTCAGCTCTACTAGTTGATTAATTTTTTGTGAGATTGTAAATGCATGCTCATTTTTATTAGGTGTTACTACGTAGCGCTTTAGAGGTATTGCATCAAACAATGCATGCATGTATGCGGCAGAAACTTCGTCAGGTTTCTTTAAACTAGTTTCGTAAGCCGCCATATCAGCCGCAGCCTTTTGCATTTCAGGCGTGATAACGCCGCCCTCCGCTTTTATTTTGTTGTGTGCGCGCTTAATGCTGCTTCTGCGTATATTGGTTTGGTAGTTACCTGGCTCGATGACGCTAACCTTAACCTTATGTGGCGCCATTTCAGCGGCTAGGGAATCTGTGAAAGCTTCAATCCAATGCTTACTTCCGCTGTAGCCACTCATTTGTGCATTGGTTACCGTTCCTGCGATAGAGCCTGTCGTTGAAATTCGGCCTCTTGATTCGATGATTAATGGCATAAATGCTTTGGTCACGCGGTATACGCCTTCAACATTGATATCAAACAGCATTCGATGATCGGCAATATCTGTAGTGGCAACCTCACCCCCTATAAATACACCTGCATTGTTGACTAGGGCGTATAAGCCTCTGCCTTGTTGTTTAACAAATTTAACTGCAGCATCAATTTCATTTTGCTGTGTAACGTCTAATCGCACAGCAGTAATGTTATCGATTGCGTTTAAAGCGGCTAGGTCTTTTTCTTTGCGAGCGCCAGCATAAACATGATGTCCATTTTGAGCTAGCGTTTCTGCGAGGTGCCTCCCAATGCCAGTGCTAGCGCCAGTGACTAGTATTGATTTTTGTGCTGATGACTTGTCTGCAGACTCATCTGTATTTGCCTGCGAATTAACACCATATATAAAGCTTACTAACAACATGATTTGAAATACTATTTTAAATATTCTCACGAATTATCCTTTTAAGTTAAGGCTATTAATTAGTTTGTAGGCGTCTTGTGTTACTCACATGCTTAGTCAGACAAATATCCATCATCGATTGATGAGTAAAGCGCTTTTAGGGCGAATGATACAGTTATATGCGGCAAAGTGCGGATTTGCGCGACAAAGAAAAGTTACTGTTGTTTTTTTGCCTTGCTGACAACCACGAAAAAAGTGATGAGAGCAAGCAAGGGGAAAGTGCCTTGTATAAAAGCAGCACGTTGCATTTCCGGTACACTAAAAAACAGAACTAATGCAGCACCTAGCATAGACAAACAGGCATAAATCGCTAAAGTCTCGCCGACATTTTTAACCCACTTTCCGGCTAATAATATTCCAGCGAATGCGGCAAAAGCTAAAAATAAATTATACCAGCCCTGATTGTACATAAAGGGCTCGACTATACTGGCTTGTTCGGCTGTCGAAAGTTGAAATCGGGTATACACTTGTGCATTGCTAAATAAAACACTTTCCATCACAAAAAACAGAACGTGCAACAAACCCGCTATAGCGACAAATATCTTGGTTAAAATATTGATAATGTTTTGTCCATTGTTACTGTGTTAATGATTGCAGTGTTACGTGACCTTTTCTAATAGTGCAACCAAAAAAATAGGCTTTCAAGAAGTGTTTTACAAATTGTGCTATCTTTTTAACCATTGTTTATCAACAAACAAAACTGAATATAGCTTTGAATAACCTTAAAAAGCCAAAAACTAACAGTGATGCGTCAAATAGTGAACGTTTTATAAACGTTCATAAGCATTTAATAGAGCAGATAGTTTCTTTTTTGAATGCTGAGCTAAATTCAGTGGTTTTAATTTATATTTTTGGCTCTACCGTTAATGGTTTTATGAGGCCTGACAGTGATGTGGACATTGGCGTGTTAACAACTAAAGGTTTAGCTAACACAGAACTATGGGATATTGCTCAAAACCTGGCAAGTAAACTGAAAAAAGACGTTGATCTTGTTGATTTAAAAAACACATCTACCGTTATGCAAGAGCAAGTTATTCAAACTGGCATATGTATTTATGGCGACGAACAATTGAAAAATGAGTTTGAAATGCGTGTATTGTCTATGTATCTGCGTCTTCAAGAGTCTCGTGCAGAAATTGTTGACGATATTTTTGGTCGGTATACTAATAAATAGTTAACGAATAGGGAGACACAGTTCTTGGATAAACCGCTTATCGACAAAGCCATTGTTTCTAATAAGATCCTTACCATAGAAAAATGTATCACCAGAATAAACCAAGAGTTTATAAGTGATGAGGCTTTCAGAGCCAACATAACACAACAAGACTCCGTTATCTTAAACTTACAGAGGGCTTGTGAGGCATGCATTGACATTGGTAATCATCTGATTCGCGTGAATAAGTTTAGCGCACCACAAAGTGCAAGAGACACTTTTGAAATTTTATATGCTAGTAAGGTTATTTCGCAGGAATGT
>CAZXTD010000212.1:0-6364 GCA_964643575.1 uncultured Glaciecola sp.
AGTTAAGACCTTCTTTTTCGCTAAATTTAGCTAAGCGTTTAACCGGGTCAGGACTAATACCTAACACGACTACATCTTTTTCCTGTAATTCAGCTTTGCTGTCTCTTAAACCTTTAGCCTGAACAGTGCAGCCTGGCGTGGAGGCTTTAGGATAAAAATAAACCAGCACTCGTTTGCCAGTGAAGTCGGCTAAATTAACTTGTTCGCCGTTTTGATTTTGTAGAGAAAAACTCGGGGCTTTGTCACCAGCTTTCAATGTATTCATGACTTTCCTTTTGCGTGTTGTGACTAATTTGACCGTGCAAACCTAAATTATGTAGTAGGTCTTTGATCGCTTTATCAAAAGCAGCTAAATCTAACTCTTTGGGTGCAGAAAGTATCATTTTGCACACTACGTTTTGCGTATTCGTTGCGCCTTTAACTTGTGAGCTTTCGGTTTTTTGTCGTACCGCACTCACACTCAATCCGCATGCAGCAATGGTACTCGTCACTTTTTGCATGAGTCCATATGAATCTAGCCCTGAAAAATTAAGTTGTATTATCTGACTAATATTTTGCTTTTGATGCCCACTGGTACGCTTCATTAAACAAAGCAGATCATGCTCCATACAGACTCTTGATAAAGCAAGTTCTAGTAGAGTAACGCTGCTAGTATTACCTGATATAATCATGGTAAGTGAAAAATCAGTCCCGTAAAGCGCGTGTCTGCTGTCTAAAATATTACAATCATGATCGCTTATGCAGCCGGTCAAAATACTTAAAGAGTCTACCGAGGCGGCGCCAAGTACATTAATTATTAGTTGTTGTGGCATTCATGGCCCTTAAAAAACGTGCAAATATAAGATTGCGGATTAAAAACAAATTATTATTAGATTTTACTCTTGTCAAGGCTTGTTTTTAGCCCTATAGCGCACTACTATGGCGGATTGAAAAAAAGGGGAGTATAAATGTTTCGTGGTAGTTTTGTCGCATTAGTGACGCCGATGTTCGACAATGGTGAGGTAGACTATGTTACCTTGGCTGAACTTATTGAATTTCATGTCGATGCCGGAACAGCAGGTATTGTGTCAGTGGGTACTACTGGTGAATCTGCAACCCTTCCTTTTAAAGAACACATAAAAGTTGTCGCTAAAACAGTTGAGCTCGTAAACGGACGTATTCCTGTTATTGCCGGCAGTGGCGCAAATTCAACGGAAGAAGCCGTATTTTTGACTCAACAAATTGCTGCCTTGGGCGTTGACGGTTTTTTAAGCGTTGTTCCGTATTATAACAAGCCTCAACAACGCGGTCTTGTTGCGCATTTTAATGCGGTTGCTGATGCCTCAGATTTGCCGCTTATTTTATACAACGTACCTTCTCGCACCGTGCTCGATATGCACACCAGTGCAGTTGTTGAGCTTGCTAAACACAAAAATATTGTTGGCATAAAAGATGCCACGGGCGACCTAGCTCGCCTTGAAGAGTTAAAAAAACAGTTACCTTCTGAGTTTTTATTGTTCAGCGGTGATGATGCAACAGGCTGCGATTTTGTGTTAAACGGCGGGCACGGCGTGATTTCGGTGACAGCAAATATTGCACCACTAGAAATGGCAAATATGTGTAAGCTTGCACAGACTGGTGACGCTGAAGCTGCGCGCGACATTGATAACAAACTACAGACCTTGCATCAGGTCTTATTTATAGAGCCTAATCCGGTAATGCCAAAATGGGCTTTGTATGCAATGAAAAAATTAAATTCGCCTTTTTTACGCTTACCAATGGTCATTCCTGAACTAAATAACCAAACGCGTATCGAACAAGAGTTAAAAGAATTAGGGCTATTGAAAAACTAGATGAAAAAACAACTACTACTCTCATTATGTGCACTTGCAGTATTAAGTGGCTGTGCATCACAAGGCGCCAAAGAACGCGTTTCTGGCGACTATCGGTACCTAGACGCACAGCCTTTAGGCGACGGTTTTAAAGTGCCTGAAGACTTGGAGGTTCCGCCTCGTTCTGCTCAGTATAGTCTACCTAACTTAGAATCTAGCAACACCAGTCAGCTGTTAGGCGATCAAGTTAGAATCAGTTCGCCTCGTTTAGTTTTGCCACTTGTGGCAGGCTCACATGTTGAAGAGGGTTCGGAGGACGCTAAGGTTCTGTTTGACCAAATTGACGACAGCGAAGCTCTAGACAAGACAATCTGGGATAAGGTACTTGCTTATCTTGAAGAAAACAACATTGGTGTTGAGAGTTTTGATCGTGAAAACAACGTGTTGACTACCGACTGGGTTATTAGCCGAGAAGAAGTTGATGGCAGTTGGTATGAGTTTTCAGATGATTACGTTGAACAAGCCAAAAAATTCACTTTGTCTCTGCAGGTGGCTCCTCACGGACGCACTGCTTCCTTACAAAACGATATTGTTGCGTACGTTAATGAAAACGGAAACGAGTCTTTAGCCAGCATGGACCCAATTACACGGCGCACTAATGAAGTCGATTTCTTAAATTTTATTATTGCGGAATATGATTTTGGTCTTCGTTTAGCCCAATCACAGCGTATTGCTAAAATTCGTGATGGTTTTTCTTCTTCACTTGGTTTTAATTCTGATGGCGATTCTTCTTTTATAGTAGATGCGAGTTATAACGACGCTTGGCCACGTTTGCTGTTAGTGCTTCGTAAAATGGGATTTGACGTTATCGACCTAGACCAATCATCAGGGATAATGTTTGTTGCATTTAACGGCGAAGATGAGGGGTGGTGGTCTGGTTTATTCAGCGATGAAGGTTTAGACCTAGAAGAAGATAACTACCGAATTTTTGTCGAGAGATTAGGTCAAAAGACTGCTGTTACTTTCAAAGATGATGAAAATATTCCATTTAGCCCAGATAAAGTTACTGATATTTTTGCCGTTTTTGACGAAAATATGAGCTCAGATAACTTAGATATTTAAAATAAATGATGATGCTTGTTTGACTATAAGTTTAAATGAGCGCAATCAATTAAAGACTTTTCTTAAAACAAAATTGTAGAAGTGAGATCAGCAACATGCAGAAAGTAAGTGAGTTATATCGTGGTAAGGCAAAAACCGTGTTCACGACCGAACAAGACGATAAGCTTATTTTAGAATTTAGAGATGACACTTCAGCTTTTGATGGAGAGCGTATCGAGCAATTGTCGCGCAAAGGCGAGGTAAACAATAAGTTTAACCACTACATTATGCAGAAACTTGAAGCGGCTGGCATTGCCACACAAGTTGAAACCTTGTTGTCGGATAACGAAAGCCTCGTCAAAAAACTAGATATGATACCGGTAGAGTGTGTCATTCGAAATTTTGCAGCAGGCTCTTTGTGTCGTCGTTT
Source organism: uncultured Glaciecola sp. (assembly GCA_964643575.1). GTDB lineage: Bacteria > Pseudomonadota > Gammaproteobacteria > Enterobacterales > Alteromonadaceae > Glaciecola. Next base: position 3,343 of record CAZXTD010000212.1, read on the forward strand.
AGGAGTTGAAGAGGGTCTTGCGCTTTCTCCCCAAACTTTTGAGTTTTTCTTAAAAAATGATGCTTTGCATGACCCAATGATAAACGAAAGTCACGTTATTGCATTTAACTGGGCTACCCAATCGCAGATTGATGAAATGAAGTCATTAACTTTCAAAGTGAATGCGGTTCTTCAACCACTTTTTGCTGAAGGTGGCATGCACCTCGTTGATTTTAAACTGGAATTTGGTGTAGATAGTGACGGTAAGATAGTACTGGGCGACGAATTTACACCCGATGGCTGTCGTTTATGGGACAAAGAAACAATGAAAAAGCTGGATAAAGACCGCTTTAGGCAAGGGCTTGGTTCGGTTGTTGAATCGTATATTGAAGTTGCCAAGCGCATTGGCTTAGATTTATAAAGCCTGAGTATTTGTGCTCTAGTCTTGTTACATCAGTGTTTTAAGCTCGATATCTCCTATCGGCTTTGAACAACAAATAAGGATCTCGTCGTCTTCGATAAAGGCGAGGGGATCTAGCGTATAGTTTACCTGACCGCTCAAAAGCTTTGTTCTGCAAACGCCACAAAATCCCTCCCGACAGTGAAATTCTAAATCTATCCCTGCGTTTTCGATCGACTCTAAAATAGTTTCGGCCTCATTGGCAGTGCTTAGTTCTTTGCCATCGAGAATTATTCGAGGCTTGCTTGTTTGAGCACAACTCTTTTCGTCAGCTTGTTGGTTGTCATTTGAATTTTGCAATGGCTCACTCAGCTTAAGGGCTAGATTAAGGTTCTCATTTAATAAATCATCACCGCTAGTGCTTTTACTTCTTTGTTTACCAGCGATGATGTTCTTATTATTGCCTTGCACTTTAATCAACTAAAATTTTTATGACTAGAGTTCAAACTCTTCAAATTCGCTCGACTCTACTTCTGAGTCAATTTGACCGACTAAATAGCTGCTGATCTCTGTTTCTTGAGGAGCGACTTGAACGTTATCTGAGGATAAATAGTTGTTCATCCAAGGTAGAGGGTTACTTTTCACATTAAAAGGACAGTCTAAACCTATTGTATTCATTCGTTGCTTGGCTAGGTACTCCACGTATTCTTTTAATATTTCAGCATTTAATCCTAACATTGAGCCTTCTTTGAACAAATAATCAGCCCATTCTTTTTCTTGTTCAACAGCAGCTAAAAATATTTTTTCTGCTTCAGGCTTGAGCTCTTCAGCAATTTCTTGCATTTCAGGATCATCTTTACCTTTACGCCAAAGGTTAATAACGTGCTGAGTAGATGACAAGTGTAAATTTTCATCTCTTGCAATTAGTTTAAGAATTTTAGACGAACCTTCACAAATAGAACGCTCTGCAAAAGCAAACGTGCAAGCGAAAGACACATAAAATCGAATGGCTTCTAGTGCATTGACTGATTGCATGCATAAAAACAATTTACACTTTAAATTGCGCATAGTTACCTCATGCTCAACACCATCCACTACATGCTTACCTTCACCTTGTGTCTGCCAAAGCTGAGTATAAAAAATAAGGTCATCGTAATATTTAGACACGTCAGATGCGCGTTTGATGATGTGCTCATTTTTAGTGATATCGTCAAACACTGCAGAAGGGTCGGTATAGATATTACGAATAATATGAGTATAACTGCGTGAATGAATAGATTCGAAAAACGACCACGTTTCAGTCCACAATTCAAATTCACTTAGTGAGGTGATAGGCAAAAACGCGATGTTAGGGCTGCGGCCTTGTACTGAATCTAACAGCGTTTGGTACTTCAAGTTTGATGTGAATATATGTTTTTCAGCATCGCTCAGCTTATTGAAGTCGATGCGGTCTTTACTGACATCCACTTCTTCCGGGCGCCAGAAAAAACTGATTTGTTTTTCAGTGAGCTTTTCAAAGATACTGTGTTTTTGTTGATCGAAACGCGCAATGTTAACTGAGTTTCCAAAGAAAATGGGCTCAAGTAGCGTGTCGTTGTCAGATTGTCTAAAGGTAGAGTAGGCCAATGTTATATCCTTTTGCGTAGCGCTTTTGCTTGAGAATACCCAAGCCTTTTTATTGTAATTATGGGTTAAAATAATCTAATAATTATATGTTGTTGAACGAACAAATCGAAGTTTTAGCCTGCTGCGGTGAGGTATTTTATCAACAACAGGCTAAACAATTGTACGCTATATTTTACATGCGCCACCCGCGCAATCATCATCGTCCTGAATAAGCACTTCTTGTGCATTATTTTTTGCATCTTCAATCGCAATTTCAGAATCTGACTTTTCTGAGGCACCATCTCGAGTGTTGTGATAATAAAGTGTTTTCACACCTAGTTTATAGGTAGTCAATAAATCTTTAAGCAAAAGCTTCATCGGTACCTTATTACCTTCGTATTTACCTGGGTCATAACTAGTGTTAGCTGAAATAGTCTGATCAACAAACTTTTGCATAATAGCGACTAACTGCAGGTAACCGTCGTTAGAAGGTAAGTCCCACAATAACTCGTATTTGTCTTTTAAATTTTTATAATCAGGCACTACTTGCTTGAGTACTCCGTCTTTACTTTGTTTAACGCTAATGTGACCACGTGGTGGCTCTATGCCATTGGTTGCATTAGAAATTTGTGATGACGTTTCCGACGGCATTAGCGCAGATAAAGTGCTGTTACGTAGCCCATACTCCACAACGTCCTTACGAAGCGCGTCCCAATCATACTGGAGCGGTTCGTTGCATATCTTGTCAAGATCACGCTTATAGCTATCAATTGGCATGATACCTTTAGAGTAAGTCGTTTCATTAAATTTGGGGCATGCGCCTTTTTCTTTCGCTAAATTGTTCGACGCACGCATCAAGTAATACTGTATCGCTTCAAAGGTTCTGTGAATAAGTGGATTTGCACTACCATCTGAATATTTAACGCCGTTCTTAGCAAGGTAATAAGCAAAGTTAATAACGCCTACACCAAGAGTTCGACGGCCCATAGTTGCGTTATACGCAGCAGGAACAGGGTAGTCTTGGTAGTCAAGCAGGTT
>CAZXTD010000213.1:0-6355 GCA_964643575.1 uncultured Glaciecola sp.
CAACAGGCATGCTTATTCCGCCGAGCAATATCTTAATTATATATGCGATTGCTAGCGGTGGTGTATCGATTGCGGCCTTATTTGTAGCTGGCTATTTACCCGGTATTTTAGTGGCACTATCGCTTATGATTGTGTGTGCAGGTTATGCAAAACTAAAGGGCTATCCGACTGAAGCGCGCTTACCTTTGAAAATTGTTGCAGAAAAACTGTTGGCTGCTTTGCCCAGTTTATTTTTAATTTTTATTATTATTGGTGGGATAATTAAAGGTGTATTTACGCCTACCGAGGCAGGCGCGGTGGCGGTTATATACTCGCTCTTACTGGCAGTTGTGGTATATAAAGAAGTGAACATAAAACAATTGCCAGATATTTTGTTAAAGGCAGGCGAAACCACCGCTATTGTCATGCTCTTAATTGGCGCATCTTCAGCTATGTCTTGGATTTTGTCATACGAAAACATTCCACAAGCAATCACTGAGTTTTTGTTATATTTGAGCGACAATCCTATTCTTATCTTACTTATTATCAACTTAACACTTTTGGTAGTTGGTGCGTTTATGGATATGACGCCTGCAGTGCTTATTTTTACACCAATATTTTTACCCGTTGCGGTTGAACTTGGTATGACACCTTTGCATTTTGGTATTATGATTGTTTTGAATTTGTCGATTGGTTTATGTTCGCCGCCGGTTGGCTCAGTACTGTTCGTGAGTTGTGCCGTAGCGAAAACCACAATAGGCAAAATCATCAAACCTTTAATGCCGTTGTACATTGCTATGTTTATCGTGTTGATGCTGGTAACTTATATCCCTTGGATCAGTGAATTTTTGCCAACGTTTTTTGGTTTATATTAATATTTTATTGAGGAAGTAACTTGGTCAATCTGCAGCGCAAAGTATTTCGTATAACTGCGTGCATCCCTAGCTTGGTTTTAATTGCGCTTTTAATGGTGAGCTATACATTAAAAGCGCAGCAAACTGAGAGTCAACTGTCTAAAAATACGCCACCGAAAGTCGTAACGGCAACTCATCAAAACCAGCCCTCATTTGTTAGTCAAGATTGTGCAGCTTGTCATCAAGAACAGGCAAATTCATGGCACGAATCAGATCATGCCAGAGCCATGAGTTTACCGACAACAGAATATGTATTAGGTAACTTCGATAATCAGAAAGTCAGTCATTTTGAACAGCAAGCGCATTTTTTTAAAGACGGCGACGTTTACAAGGCGACGATAAAAGACTCAGATAATGATGAAGGGGAAACATTTACCATAAAATATACTTTTGGCTACGATCCACTTCAGCAATATTTGGTAGAAACCGAACGAGGGAAACTTCATGTATTGCCATTTGCTTGGGATGCTCGGCCAATTAAAGACGGCGGGCAACGCTGGTATCATTTGTATGAACATGAGGTTAGTGATAAAGACCGCCTTCATTGGCGTCAACCCTTGCAAAATTGGAATGGTATGTGCGCAGATTGCCACTCTGACGAACTCAAGCGAAATTACGAGCCGATCGCTGATAGCTTCAATACACAGTTTAGCGGGATTAATGTAGGCTGTGTATCATGCCATGGAAACGATGCTAACGCGTGGAGTGAAAGCCATCCTCTCCCAAACCAAGCCGATGTGAAGAAAGGGCCATACAAAAGCATCGGCGATAACTACGCTGCACAAGCAGAGAAAGGCTACTGGCGGCTAGAAAAGGGCAAAAATACTGTCTCGTGGGCATCTACACCTCGCGACAATGCTTTTATGGACACTTGCTATGCCTGTCACTCTTTACGCGCTCCTTTAAGCGACGGATTTAAAGCAAACACCTCGTTTCTCGACAATTTTAGCCCACAATTGATAACACCTCCTATCTATCATGCAGATGGCCAGATAAAAGAGGAGGTTTACGTATACGGCTCATTTTTACAAAGCAAAATGTACAAAAACTCAGTAAATTGCTTAGATTGTCACGACCCACACACGATGAAGTTAAAAGTAGAAGGAAACGGCTTGTGCTTGCAGTGTCATACTGCACAAGCGTTTGATACTCCTAAGCATCATGGCCATTCGTCTAATAGTAAAGGTGCCCAATGCGTAAATTGCCATATGCCTGATGAGATATATATGGGGGTTGATGCTAGGAGAGACCATAGCTTTAAAATACCAAGGCCTGATTTGTCGGACGAGTTTGCTTTGCCCAATGCTTGTATTGGCTGTCATGAAGATGAGTCTAATCAGTGGGCAGCAAATGCTATTGAATCTTGGCATGGCAAGCCAGATGCACTTGAGTCTACTCGTAATAATTTATTGAAACTGCGTCATGGACAAAGGCTTAGTTTGCAAGACCATTTAATGATTGCCTACGACACCAATATTGATGCTATTTCACGAGCCAGCGCAATACAAATGCTTGCACAAAGCACCAATGAATTACTGCCAACGCATCTTGTGGCATTTGTTGCTGATAAAGAAGACCTTATTAGATTAGCAGCAGCCCGAGTGGCCAATTTAGTGCCCGCGCAACAGCGCGTAAAGTTGTTGCTACCGCTGCTAAAAGACAAACGCAAAGCGATTAGAACAGAAGCGGCTACACACTTAATTTCACTCGAAATTGCACAAGCTGATATCGCTCTTTTTAAAACCGCATTTGAAGAGTTACTAGAGGCAACAGCGACCTCTTCTTGGCGAGGCGAGGGAAGGGTTAACTTAGCAAACATATGGTTGCAAAGTGCTGAGCCCGATAAAGCCGAGAACATATTGCAGGGGGCAAATAAATATGACCCATTCTTTGCTCCGGCTTATGTTAATTTGGCTGATATGTATCGGGCAATGGCAAGAGAAGATGCCGTTGCACAGGTCTTAACGCGAGGCATTCAAAACTTACCTGAATCAGCAGATATTACTTACTCATATGGCTTGCACAAAGTACGTCAAAATGAGCTTGCGCGTGCAGTAAAATTGTTTGCCAAGAGCATCGAACTAGACCCGAGTAATTCAATAATGGCATACACCTATGTGCTTGCGATAGACGGATTAGGGCAAACTGATAAAGCATTAAGAGAGCTTAAAGCACTGCTTCCAAACTATGAAAATCAAGATCAAAGCTTAATAGAACTAGGTCTCTTTTTAGCCCAAAAAGCGAGATCGAGAGCAGACTACTTGTGGTTTCAACAAAAACAACGAAGATAAAAGCAAGTGATTCGCTGCCACACTAGATAAACAAAAATATTTAATCATTAAAAGGACATCCATCTCATGATTATTTCGGCCACCACAGACTACCGAGCAGCCGCAAAGAAAAAGCTTCCGCCTTTTTTGTTTCATTACATTGATGGAGGCTCATATTCAGAAAGTACGCTCAGAGCCAATGTGGCCGACTTAGAAAATATCGCGCTCAAGCAAAAAGTACTTAAAGATATGTCGAGCCTCAGCCTTGAACACGAGGTGTTTGGCGAGAAGTTTTCGATGCCCATTGCGCTTTCACCGGTTGGATTAACCGGTATGTATGCAAGGCGCGGAGAAGTCCAAGCCGCTAAAGCGGCCGAAAATCATGGTATTCCTTTTACTATGTCGACGGTGTCGGTGTGCCCAATTGAAGAGGTGACGCCCGCTATTGAGCGCCCGATGTGGTTTCAGCTTTACGTATTAAAAGACCGCGCCTTTATGAAAAACGTATTAGAGCGGGCTAAAGCAGCAGGCGTTAAAACACTCATTTTCACTGTAGACATGCCAACGCCTGGTGCGCGTTATCGAGATATGCATTCGGGAATGAGTGGCCCTGGTGCAGAAGTTAAACGCGTAATACAGGCGATGATGCACCCGTCTTGGGCCTTTGACGTTGGTTTGTTCGGTAAGCCACACGACTTAGGCAACATTTCGACCTATCGCCAAAAACAAACCAAACTTGGCGATTACATTGGCTGGTTAGCGAATAACTTTGATACTTCGATATCGTGGAAAGACCTAGAGTGGATTAGAGACTTTTGGGAGGGCCCACTAATAATCAAAGGCATTCTTGATGTTGAAGACGCAAAGGATGCTGTGCGCTTTGGTGCGGATGGCATTGTGGTGTCAAACCACGGTGGCCGTCAATTAGATGGTGTTATGTCATCAGCAAAAGCATTACCGATTATCGCAGATGCGGTTAAAGGCGATATTAAGCTGTTTGTAGACTCTGGCATAAAAAATGGCCTAGATGTGGTACGCATGCTAGCGCTGGGCGCAGATTGCACAATGCTTGGTCGCTCATATATATACGCACTTGCTGCAAAAGGGCAAAAAGGTGTTGAACATCTTCTCGACCTTTATAAAAAAGAAATGCAAGTTGCTATGACCCTAACCGGTGCCAAGTCGATTAGTGAAATCGGTAATCATTCTATTGCTCGCAACGACTGAATTTACTTATCTAGAATTGGGAGCTTCCCTATTAACGAGCAGCTGTTCAGCTTACGTTTTATTCGGAAATTGGTTTTAAATAGCTATGTTTTTAAGTGGCTATGTTTTTAATAAACTATGTTCAACTCTTTATTTACTTATAGTATCTGCGTTTCTTCTTTCATCAGGCCCTTAAATCAATAAGCCTTTTTCTAAACATCTTCATCCATAGCGCTTTTTGCTTTGTGTTCATGACCGCAAAGAGTATTGGATGATTTATTTCACAGAGGCTTGTAAGCTTATCAAGCATAGATGATATTGATTTCTTTGGCACCGAGAATGATAAACCTAAGGCAATCAAGTCTTTTCTTAATATATTGTCATCTCTTCCATTAACCTTTAACGCCATTTTATGGTCTTTGTAGATGTAAGTAGTAATTAAGTCATAACATGGGCTCAGCACTGTTTTTCCTGAAGCTGCCAATGTTTGAATACTGATATTTTTTGCGTAAAGGTCGCCATTTCCGATTAAATAGGAATATGCATAAAGCTGTATTGCTTTAAGTATTTCTATTTTCGGTGCAGTTGTATATCGCGCTATTCCTTTTAAAACATCCTTGAAGCTGATGCGGTACTTATCTGCAGGATATCGATCTAAAAATTGACAAGCATCTTCTTGATGATGCATGCAGATGCTTTCATTTTCTTTATTGCTCTGCGTATCGATAAAGCGATCAAATCGCTCAATAAGGAGTCCTTGCTGTTCCTTATTATCCTTAATTATTTTGGTGATGTTTACGTTGAGTCCGCACTTTTTCGCAAGCTTGAGGCAAAGATGTTCGTTTTCAATCAAGCGTGGCTTATCTTTCGGGTTTAACTTAAGGATATAGAATTTGTCTTTTTGTGCTTGGTTTATCGGAAAGCTTATCATCGACGCCGATATTTTCTCTTGAACCCCAGATAATGCCTGATTGTGTTCGTTGTAATTTTCATCTTCTAAGCTTTCTTCAAACAGTTTGTAAAAATCGAGCTCGTTAAAGCTTATGGGCTTCTTAGCTCTTGTTTGGAAGTTGTATCCAGAGGCGAATACATTAATATCTCCGATGCATTGCGAGCCAACCGTCGCTAAAATACTAAAAAGATCGTCATCAGATGTTTTGATCTTGCTGATGAGCGCTTTAAGTCGTAAACCTTCTGGAAGCAGGCCGGCAAAAAATGGGGGGAGTGAGTCACCGTAAAATGAATAAGCAGCGTGCTCACTGTTTAAATGAAACGAGATACCGTTTTTCTCTTTTGCTAAGAAAGCTTTGTCGAATTCAAACACAGACCCTTTGGGAGTTCGGATGTGCTTACCCGCGAGTTTTGTGCCTTTGTACACATCTAAGTTTTCAAGATCTTTTGCTTGGTCTAAGCGCAATTTGTTTTACCTTGTTCGTTAATCACTTTGAATACTTAAGTTCTATACTTAACCCTAGCGTGTCTAAAACCATCAGCACCTTATCCATTTGCACGCTTGGTTTACCTTGCTCAAGCTGACTTAAAAAGTTTAGGCTAACGCCGCTAAGGTCTGCTAGTTCTGTTTGTGTTAATGATTGGGCTTTGCGCTCTTCTCTAATTTTGGTTCCTATTGATGACAACTTGGACTCCATCGGTTATGTATTCCTACGAACGAGTGAATATGCATTAAAATAGCAGAATATTTTGATAAGGTAATAAAAATTCACTCGTACGAATTAATTACTCGAATTTATATTATTTTAGGTATAAGAAGAGATAGAATTCACGTGTTCATGCGAATACTAGAAGAACAGTTTAACAAGGTGTGGTCTAAAGCGAAATCGCAACACAGACATTAGCCTGCTTTTTGTTATGTCGCAGAATAATTCGTTAACGACGATTCAAAAGAGGAAAGTGTGTATTTCTAACTAAAGAGAAGGTGGTGGACGCTACTGGGCTTGAACCAGTGACCCTCGCCTTGTAAGGGCG
>CAZXTD010000214.1:0-6352 GCA_964643575.1 uncultured Glaciecola sp.
AATGACGGTGGAGGGGGCAGATGCCCTTTCCTTCGGATTGAGGAACTCGTCAGTTTTTACGACGAACGCATTAGCGAAAATGTGTGTAGCGAGGCCAGTTTTAAAAAATGGTGGCAACGTTGCTCATCGAATAATCCAGAATTGCTTAACTTTGAAAAGCATCAACTGCTAAAACGTGATGCCAGTGACGTTAACGAAAATGATTTCCCTGACGTTTGGCAACAAAACCAAATTTTATTGCCGCTGGTTTATCAATTTGAACCTAACCAAGCCTACGACGGTGTGTGTGCCAATGTTCCTCTAACTCAATTGAACCAAGTGCTCGATATTGAGTTTGATTGGCTAGTTCCGGGTATGTTACACGAATTGATTACCGCATATATTAAGTCGTTGCCAAAGAAGCTTAGACGCAACTTTGTGCCAGCACCTGATTACGCTAATGCTTGTTTGCAAGACTTGTCAAAGACAGATAAAAAAGGCAGTTACTTAAGTTTTGCAACCGCTTTGGCGGATAAATTATTTAGAATGAGTGGTATTAAAATAGAAGCTGAAGATTTTGATATTGACAGTTTACCCGGCCACCTTCGATTTAATTTTGCTGTGATAGATGAAAAAGGCAAAACAATTGCGCTGGATAAATCACTCAATACCCTTAAACAAAATTTACAAGGCAGGCTAAAGCAAACCATTGAAAAAGTCGTTAGCGATGATATCGAACAGCAAGATATTCATACCTTTACAGAACAAGCACTGCCAAAGGTATATACGCGCAAGCAAAATGGCTTTGAGGTCAAAGTATTTCCAGCACTCAGCGTAAAAGGGAAACAAGTCAATGTTGAGCTATTTACCACTGAGCAAACCGCTGAGCAAGCGCATAGAATAGGTTTGATTACGCTAATCAAAAAAAACGTACCATCGCCTATTAAATTTTTGCAAACGAAATTACCGAATAAAGCTAAGTTAAGTCTATATTTTAATCCTTTTGGTCAAATCAAATTATTGATAGACGATATTGTTGAAGCCACAATTGATGCTTTAATTAAAGATAAAGGTGGGGCTATTGCGATAAGAGACCAAGCGCAGTATCAGCAAGTGCAAGAATATGTGCGCATGGAACTAAATGAGCGAGCGCTGCGAGTCGCTAGACAAGTGGAGAGCGGTCTTGCGATTGCCAATCAGATACAAAAAAGTTGCAAAGGCAGCATTCCGCTTAATCTACTCAATAACATCGGTTTTGTGAAGTCGCATTTAGACTCTCTGGTCTTTACCGGTTTTGTTTTAAAAATTGGTGAGCATAAACTTGACGATTGGAATCGGTATTTGAAAGGCTTATTGCAGCGCACTGAAAAACTGAAAGTCGACCTAACTCGAGATAGACTCAATCAGCTTGAAATAGACAAAGCTCAAAATGCTTATCACGAAAAGCATACCGAAATGAAAAAGCAGCTGCGTAATACTGAAGAATTACATATAGTTGAAGAGATGATTGAGGAGTTTCGAGTTTCATTGTTTGCCCAGCAGTTGGGCACAAAATACCCAATATCACTCAAACGCATAATGAATAAATTGCAGGATATGTAAATATAGTGTTGACACTTATTGCAAGTCGCCATATAACATATCTATAGCAAACGAGTTCAATGAGGAGTCACTCATGTTAGGTTATGACGATAAACGCAACTTTTATCGAATGATGGTTAATTCGCCGTGTCAGGTGATACTGGTAGAGCAGCCGTCAAAACCCGCCATATCTGCAATTTGTCGAGATATAAGCGCGACGGGAATGTCTTTAGAAGTAGAAACTACTGAAATTGAAACGGGCGCTTTAATGGAAATAACCATTGATTCTAACAATGATCAAATCCCTTCTTTGATAGCAAAGGCGAAAGTCATTCGTAGCGACGAGCATGGTGAAAATATGATGCTTGTAGGCGTAGAAATAAGCGAGATGAACTAACTCGCATCTAGCTGTTTAACGTTAATCGGTTTGCTACTCCTGCATTTGCAAGAGTAGTCATTTTGTCTGTTAAGCCCGCAGTTTATACTCGCTTCGTTTTAACACAAACCAAACCCTTCAAATAATACCCTTCAGGAAAACTCGCGGCTATCACATGGTCAGCGTCTTGGTCTAGTTTTTTGATAAAGCTCAGCTCGGTATTAGCGTCCAATGCTGCATCTGCTATAACCTTGTTGAATAAATCTGCGGGCATCAATCCAGAACAACTGAAGGTTATTAGCATACCGTTGTCATTGAGCAATTCGCAGGCTAAGCGATTAATATCTTTATAACCGCGAGCAGCTTTTACTACCTGTCGTTTGTTTTCAATAAACTTTGGCGGATCCATAATAATAAGGTCAAATTTTTTGCCACTTTCTTTGTAAACGCGTAACTGCTCAAAAACATCTGCTTTCACATGACTTACTTGGGCGCATATATCTTCAGAAAAGTTTAAACCTAAATTTCGTTTTCCAGTATCTAGTGCATGCTGCGATACGTCCATATTAACGACTTCTTTTGCCTTATTTTGCATGGCATACACCGCAAAAGTGCCGGTATAACTAAAGCAATTCAAAACTGACTTATCTTGGCAAAAACTGCCAGTTATTTGCCTGTTTAAGCGCTGGTCAAGATAAAAGCCTGTTTTGTGGCCTTTGATGAGGTCTACTTCAAGCTTAAGTCCATTTTCGTTAATAATAATACTATCGGGTAATTCACCTACATGAGTTTTTACTACCTGTTCTAAGCCTTCTTTTTTTCGGACTTCCACATCACTACGCTCATGAATGCAATAGTCAGGATAGAGGCTTTTTAAGGCCTGCACGAGTTTATTTTTGTGCTTCTCACCGCCAGCGCTTAGCACTTGCATAACAATCACATTGGCATAAAGGTCAATGGTGATGCCGGGTAAACCGTCAGATTCAGCAGCAACTAAGCGATAAGCATTGGTAGATTGCAACGCGAGCCAGTCTTTTCTTTTAGCTTGGGCTTGTAAAATTTTATTTTTAAAAAAATTATTATCGATGACGGTATTTGGTTCAAAACTCCAAACACGCGCTCTTATTTGTGAGTGGGGGGAATAGGCCGCTTTTGCTAACCATTTGCCATCATGAGAAATAACGTCGACGGTCGCGCCCATGATAGGTTTGCCAATTTCTTGCTCAATAGCTCCATCAAATATCCAGGGGTGCTTGCGTAAAAGTGATTTTTCACGCTCAGGCTTTAGTATTATCTGCATTCTATTCTCCGCTAAAGCCTTTGTCTTCTTTCAAGTTGCTGCCGCCTGCCGCTTCTCTGGCAAGGTCGTCAACCGCTTCGTTTTGTGGATGACCGTTATGCGCTTTTACCCAATGCCAAGTCACGTTTTGTTTCTCACAGGCAGCATCGAGTTTTTTCCATAAATCAACATTTTTAACTGGGGCTTTATTACTGGTTCTCCAGCCGTTCTTTTTCCAGTTTTTTATCCATTGATTGATGCCATTTTTAACGTACTGGCTATCGGTATATAGATTTATATCGCAGGGTTCTTTTAGTAGTGCAAGCGCCTCTATCGGCGCCATTAACTCCATGCGATTGTTAGTAGTATGAGCAAAGCCTTGTGCAATTGATTTGCTAGTTTGCTTAAATTCCAAAATGGCGCCATAGCCACCTGGGCCTGGGTTTCCTAGGCAAGAGCCATCGGTATAAATGTTAATCTTTTTCATGAATGTTGGTGTTTCCAAGCTAGCTTACTCACAATGACGCGTAATTTATCATGCTTTACACGTAGGCGCTTAAGGATTTTAATTTAGCGGTGGGCAGATATGCTCAATACAAGTATAATTCTGATATCGATTCGCTAATTAGTTGATAGTCAAGCTGAGCTGTACTTACCAAGCTACACCATGCTTTAAATGCTTGACCAGTTAACAAACAATAATAAGAAAAGACACCATGCGCCAAATAGTCCTAGACACTGAAACCACCGGTATTGACCCAAAACAAGGTCATCGTATTATCGAAATTGGTTGCGTTGAATTACTCAATCGCAAACTAACGGGTAATACTTATCATGTTTATATCAACCCAATGCGAGAGGTTGAGCAAGAAGCCATAGATGTGCACGGAATCACCAATGAGTTTTTGCGAGATAAGCCGAAGTTTATTGAAGTCGCTGATGATTTTATCCAATTTATAAAAGGCGCTGAATTGGTTATTCATAATGCCCCCTTTGATGTGGGATTTATGGATCATGAGTTTAACCTTGCCCGAAAAAACTACCCTAAAACAAATGATATTTGTAGCGTACTAGATACCCTTGCATTAGCACGGCGGATGCGCCCCGGGCAAAAAAATAGCCTCGATATGCTATGTAAGCACTATAATGTTGATAACAGCCACCGAACCTATCACGGCGCATTGCTCGACTCAGAAATACTCGCCGAGGTATATCTCTATATGACTGGCGGACAAACGAGCTTGTCATTGTCTGCTAATAATGACGCGACTAATTCCGATGGTCAAGAGAGTGTCATTAAACTTAAGCATGTACCTAAAACTAAGGTTATATACTCTTCTGCCGATGATAGAGCTAAAGAAATAGCTTTATTTGCCGGACAGTGAACCAGACATTATTTTTCTGTTTTAAATCGTTTTTTCAATCAAACATCAGGCGCGTCAATAGTTGGGTGCGCTTCGCATGCTCGTTGATTGTCTTAATAGCTGCGATGAACATTGCTTTAGCTCAAACAGCTAACACTAAATCAGCAAGCACGAATCTGAGTATTCTTGATCAGGTTGTGCCAATTGGTACTGAATATCAAAATAGTATTAAACTGCTCAACAACCGCTTTAGAGTCGACAGCGACGTAAGCGAAGTCACACTTATATTCTTTCGTGCTTTTGGCTCCGCACCCATAGTACTAGTGCGTCCTGATGGGAGTAAGGTATATCTAGAAAACGATTCAGGCGACGACTCATTTAATTGGTTTGAAACCGACACCTACGATATGATTTCGCTTAAAAACCCGATGCCAGGACCATGGCAAGCTGTGGGTAATATCCTTCCCGGCAGTAGGGTAATGATCATTGCTGATATCACGCTTGAAGCAAGCCCAATTCCTGAAATTGTGTTTTCTGGTGAAACCTTAAAGCAAACGGCCTTTTTGAAAAACGCAGGCTCTAGAGTTGATATGAGCACTTTTAGAGACGTCGTGGCGCTGTCAATTGATTTTGTAAGTACGAATAACCCAAATTTCCCCAATTTTGGTTTGGGCAGCCGGTCGGTGGCACGGTTTGAAGATAACGGCTTAGGCTTTGATGAAAAAGAAAGCGACGGAACATTTACCGGTCAATTTAATTTGCAAATCACCGAGGGTGAATGGCGGCCTATCTTTACGGTAAGAACGCCTTTGTTTTCGCGCGAACAAGTTAACGATAAGGTCGTGCTTTTACCTAACCCGGTTATTGTAAGCGTTGAGACTGAGTATAATGAAGACAAGGACCATCTTTTATCTATTGATGTGGACAGAGACCACGTCAAAATAGAGAGTTTACTCCTAGACGGGACTATTCGTCATCCGAGCGGTGAAATTGTGCGCTTCTCATATACAGAGGTTAGCAATGAAGCGAGGTTAGTCAATATTCTTAACACCGATTATGGAATCTATAAAGTTAATATGAACGTGTTTGGTGTTAGCAGAAGCGGGCGAGACATTGTCTTAACCGTACCCGAATTTTCATTTGTGACAGAGCCGCCACCTATCGTAATTGAACCGCTTGAAGAAGCGGTAGAAGTCACTGAACTTGAGCCGATAGAATTAGATTTGCCTGAAGAAGAGTCATCGCCAGTGTTAATGGTGATTTTTATTAATTTGGGTCTACTGATAATCGGTGGCGCAGTTATGTTCATCTTTGTAGACAAACGTAATAATCCTGATGATTATTGGTTAAAACGTATGCTCAATAAACTGAAAAACATTGAACGACCAAAGTTTTTACAGAGAAAAGACAAAAAGGGTGAAAAGGAAAGTGAACTTCCTGATGCGAGCACATAAACCTATACGCTGGTAGTGATTACGGATATAAAGTGAAGATCTTTTTATTATAAAAGTCTAGTTTAACTCTAGCGCCTTACATGTGCTCAATACGTGTAAAGAGTACTAACAAAAATTTCAAAAGAAGCGGTTTTGCATGAAAAGTAAGCAAGAAGGCAATTCAATGCAAAAACTGGTTGACTACAGAATGTTGTCACCGTATTATCTGCGCCGCAATGAACAAGGGGCTTGAGTGTTACCAACGCTTTCAAGCAGTATTTCTTTTGTTGATTGCTGTAGCTTGTTAAAACGTTTAGCAATAAACGTGTTGAAGTTATGC
>CAZXTD010000215.1:0-6327 GCA_964643575.1 uncultured Glaciecola sp.
GTGCGCCAAAAAATGGACGCTCTTTATGTTCTGCGTAAAAACCTTCTGCTTTTTCGCGGCTAAGGTGCAACATTTTAGACGCTACAATACGCAAACCAGCAGATTCGAAGCGGTTATAGATTGCACCGATAGCATTTTTTGCAACAGCGTCGGGTTTTATAATTGAAAAAGTACGTTCTAAAGCCATGTTCAAATCCTAATGTATGTGTGTTCTTTGGGTGCCTTGTGCGTTTAAAGTTCGAATATTATCCGAATAAAAACACAATGTGGTTGTAGCACTTAATTCGAGCGCGCGATTATAAGCAAGTTCAAGGCAAAACACTAATCTATTTTTATTAAAATGGTCAAGACACATGATTAATTTAATATTCAGCGCTTTTTACTTGCAAAACTCTCTTGCCGCTGCTTAATCTCATTCCTGAGTTTATTCAAAAACTTGAGCTTGTTGATTTCAATTGAGGCTCGTTTGTTGTCTTTTGCAGAATTATTATTTAGGTAAAGCGAAATCCTATCAATATAGTCTGCACTTATATCATTCGCATCACGTTTGAGCTGCTCAAGCTCTGCCTTGCTATTGGCACTGGCAAGTACTTCTCGCAACTCCATCAACTGATTCAAAAACGAAGCGTCGCCGATAGTTTCTTCATCGCTGGTAAGCTCAACTTGGCGCACACTTAACAGATGCTCACCGCGGCTCACGCTCGATTTTAAAACTTTATACGCATCATTCACTTCCGCGTTTTTCTGCTGTTGCTTGTCTTTGTCGGTACCATTTGCAAATTTGTCAGGGTGAGACATGCGATTGAGCAATTGATAGCGCTGCTCCAAAACGCCTGTATCTATAACAAACTGTTCGGGTAAATTGAAAAGCGCAAAGTAATTCATTGTTGCCTTATTTATCGTAGGGTTCGTGAGTATTACTCGTCTATTTAAGAAGACTTATGTCGGCGCCTTCTTTGAAATTATCCCACAAGGGCGATATTTCACGCAATTTACTTATCGCGTTATTAATAACACCCACCACGTAATCAACTTCTTCTTCGGTCGTGAATCGCCCCACGCTGAATCGAATCGAGCTATGCGCGAGTTCATCATCTAAGCCAATTGCACGTAAAACATAAGACGGTTCTAAACTCGCCGAGGTACATGCCGAACCAGTGCTCACTGCAATATCGTTTAACGCCATCATTAAAGACTCACCGTCGACATATTTAAAGCTGACGTTTAGATTGTGAGGAACACGCTGCAGGAAATCCCCATTGAGGTAAACCTCTTCAATATCTTTGATGCCATCCCACAGCCTGTCGCGCAGCGTTTTAATGCGCTCGTTTTCAGTGGCCATCTCCTGATTGGCGATTCGAAAAGCTTCGCCCATACCCACAATTTGATGCGTCGCAAGTGTGCCTGCTCGCATGCCATGCTCGTGGCCACCACCGTGAATTTGTGCGT
Source organism: uncultured Glaciecola sp. (assembly GCA_964643575.1). Taxonomy (GTDB): domain Bacteria; phylum Pseudomonadota; class Gammaproteobacteria; order Enterobacterales; family Alteromonadaceae; genus Glaciecola. The sequence goes on from CAZXTD010000215.1 coordinate 1,450, forward strand.
CTATACGTATGCGTGGCCTGCGTCTTACATATAGCGCGCCAATGCCTTTTGGCCCGTAAGTTTTATGTGCAGAAAAAGACATCAAGTCCACTTTTAATTGTTGTAAATCAATAGGCACTTTACCCGTGCTCTGCGCCGCATCCACGTGAAAAATAATGCCACGGGCTCTGCAAAGTTCACCAATTAGCTCAATATCTTGAATAACGCCAATCTCGTTATTTACATGCATAATTGAGACTAAAATCGTATCGTCGCGCATGTTGGCTTGGAGTGCCTCGATATCGACTAGGCCGTTAGCCTCTGGGGTCATATAACTGACTTCAAAGCCTTCACGCTCTAATTGTGCTGTGGTGTCGAGCACAGCTTTATGCTCAGTTTTTAATGTTACAATATGTTTGCCACGTTCTTTGTAAAAATGCGCAGCACCTTTTATGGCCAAGTTATTAGACTCGGTCGCCCCCGAGGTAAAAACAATTTCGCGCGGGTCTGCATTGACCAAATCTGCAATGTCGTTGCGCGCAATATCTACCGCCTCTTCGGCAAGCCAACCAAATTTATGTGAGCGAGACGCTGGGTTTCCAAAATTACCTTCGTTGGTTAAGCACGCTTTCATGGCATCCGCTACACGCGGGTCAACAGGCGTGGTCGACGCGTAATCAAGGTAAATAGGAACAACATTGCTTTGTTTCGTGTCCCCTTCTTGCTGCAGGTTTTTATTGGCCTGGGTGTTCATTAATGACTCCGCTGATTACCTTTTGCATACTGGTTTATTGAGCAAACTTAAATATGTGGATCAAAAGCTTCTGCCGCCGCTTTTTTCATTACTGGCGAAATACCCGTACCCTCAAAGTCTTCAGGGTTTAATTTAGGTAAGGATTCTGTGCACACGTCACCGCCAAGTGACTGTATAACCTTACACATTTCATCTACTTTTTTGTCCATTAGGTGCACGTGCTCAAGCATAACACCCATTGCGTTGGCGACGGGGTCTGGGTTGTCGGGTGCAATAGCGTATGCATCAAAACCGTACTTTTTCGCAATTTCTTGGCGCTTACCGTTGGTTTCTTCGCTCTGTGGTTTAGCAATAATGTTGCGCCCCGGCACACCAATACAGGTGGAATTTGCAGGCACATCTTTAATCACGACCGAGTTAGAGCCAACTCTGGCATTTTCACCCACTTCAATAGGGCCAAGCACTTTTGCGCCAGCCCCAATAACGACTTTATCCGCTAAACTAGGATGGCGTTTACCGGCTTTCCAGCTTGTACCGCCAAGTGTTACGCCATGGTAAAGCGTGACATCATCTCCTAGCACTGCGGTTTCGCCAATGACTACGCCCATGCCGTGGTCGATAAATACGCGGCGGCCAAGGGTCGCACCTGGGTGAATTTCAATACCGGTTATAAAACGGCTGACGTTAGACAAAAAGCGCGCCAACCATGTGAGGCCGAGTTTCCATAACTTGTGACTCAAGCGATGAAACCAAACAGCGTGTAAACCTGGGTAGTTAAAAAACACCTCAAACGTATTTCTGGCTGCTGGGTCGCGGTCAAATACACTTTTTATATCTTCACGAATTCGGGTAAACATAGGGGGAGTAATGCGCCTTATTTTTTATCGTTTGGTTTTTTATCTGCTGCGTTTAGTGCAATTTTATTTTTGTCTATCATCACTTTATCCACCGCAGATAGCATACCTCGCAATATGGCAAGTTCCTGAGATTCTAAACGAGTACGATTAAACATACGACGTACTTTTGACATTACCGCGCCGGGATGTTTATGACGAATAAACCCCGCTTGAGAAAACGTGCTTTCAAAATGCTTGTAAAAATTTTCGAGGTCTTGCGACAAGGGGTAGTTTTCTTCGAGCTCTTGTTTAGCGGCTTGTTCACGCTCTGCGTAAGGCGCACGTTGTTCAGCCAAAAAGTGCATTCTTATTTCGTAGCATAAGGTTTGTACGGCAGCCGCTAAATTCAATGAGCTATATTCAGGGTTGGCTTCTATACACACATGGTAATGGCACTGCTGTAACTCTTCGTTAGTTAAGCCGCTGTTTTCCCTACCAAATACTAAGGCTACTGGATGCGTCGCCGCCTCTTGTATTAATTTAGCGCCGCACTCTCTTGAGTCAAGCATAGGCCACGACAAGGTGCGTGAGCGAGCAGATGTGCCGACCACAAGGCCGCACTCGGCAATGGCTTCTTCTAGCGTATCAACAATAATAGCATTACCAAGCACGTCGGTCGCACCCGCGGCTAAGGCATGAGACTTGCCGTCGGGCGGGGTAATAGGGTCGACCAAATAAAGTTCTTTTAGCCCCATGGTTTTCATCGCGCGGGCAGCGCTACCGATATTACCGGTGTGCGAAGTATTAACTAACACTATTCTTATGTTATCGAGCATTTACGCGTTATCCAAAGTGGCTGAAATTGAAATTTTGCAAATATATAAACAGGTACATTGTTACACAAGCCTTGGCCGCGCTAATCAAGCTATGTAAAGCGGCATTGGCAGGATAAAAAACGCGCGAGAGTATAGCATAGTCGCGATTTGTTTTAAGTGCCGAAGTATATTTTTACTCATATGCGGTTTTCTGTTAGACTTCGCGCGTTTTCAACATGTTCTTTTTACAATTTGGTGGTAAGTATGCATCCTATGCTCAATATAGCTGTGCGCGCTGCGCGTGCTGCAGGCAACGTGATCAATCGTGGTTTCGAAAACCGTGACGATTTAGATATTCAATCAAAAGGCGCTCAAGATTTTGTTACTAAAATCGACAAAGAAGCCGAATTTACCATCATTCAAACTATTCAAAAGTCTTATCCTGATCACTCTTTCCTTGGGGAAGAAGGCGGCACTATTGAAGCAAGTGAAGAATTCAAATGGGTAATTGACCCTCTTGACGGCACCAGTAACTTTATTGCTGGTATTCCGCACTTTGCTGTATCTATCGCCTTAATGTATAAAGGTAAAGTAGACCAAGCAGTGGTATACGACCCTATTCGCGGTGAGCTTTTTGCTTGTACAAAAGGCAGCGGCGCACAGCTAAACGGCTATCGCATTCGTTGCAGCAAAGCGAAAGACTTAAGTACTTCCATTATTGCCACTGCCCTGCCCTTTAGAGACAAATCCAACTTTGACCAAGAGCTCGCACGTTTTACCAATGTCGTTAAAGACTCTGGTGATTTTAGGCGCTCTGGCTCTGCCGCGCTTGATTTAGCCTACGTTGCTGCAGGTCGTCACGACGGTTACTTCGAAAAAGGCCTCAAAGCATGGGATATGGCTGCGGGTGAGTTATTAGTAAAGGAATCGGGTGGCTTAGTTACCGACTATGCTGGTAACAATGACCCACTTTATGATGAGTTAAAAGTGCCGGGCAGCGCCAACGGCTTAGTTGCGGGTAACCCGCGCGTTGTGCAAAACATTGTTAAACGTTTGAAATAACTTTTACTTGTTTGAACAAGAATAAAACATAACTAAGCGTAATAGTTGCCTCGTTTGAGGCAACTAAACGCTAAATTTCATTAAAAGTCTCAGCACTCAAGAAAGTTAACCTTTAAACAATCCATATGGTCCAGTCCACGCTATATCGCGACCAACTACGTTTAGAGAGTGTGCTTGAGTTTTGCTGTTATCGTTATTTGATACAACAAATATCAACTTTTTATCTTCATGTGTCAGTATTTCAACCGCGGTATAGTTGTTGTTTGTCGCTAGCAAAGTAATACTTTTAACATGGCTATTTGCATTAACAGAGCGCTCTGTCACCGGGTTGTATCCGCCATGAGGCTCTACAACTGATACAAACACCGTGTCTTCATTTTCTCTACGGAGCATTAAGCCTGGGTCACGTCGTAAGTTAAACTCAGGGTCGTTTGCACCAATCCTAGTGAGCAGTAACTCATCGTCGCTCTGTGTCGCGAGGCTCAAGGTGTAATAATTGTGGTCTTGCATCCACGTTATTTGCGACAAACCAGACTCTTTTAGGAGGCCTTTACCTTCTACATACAGGTGCTGATATCCATGGTCGTCTCCAAGTGCACTTAGGCTGTTAGGTGCGTCGTATTCAAAAGTAGCTTCTAAGATTTGTCCCATATAGTAAAAAGGTAAGTCGTAAGTATTTTGACTGCCCGACTCGACTCTAAATATATCGAGCACAATCGGCTTTTCAAAGGCTTCGTCTTTTATGACGGCCATCGTTCTGTGCATCATTGTGCCAGGATACGCGTTTTCTTCTGTTGCGCTGACAACTTGCACATTTTTGTTGCTTGCGTCAAAAAAATACAGCTTAGAATGGTGTTGACTGCCCACTTCGTATTCACCACCAAAATGAGACTTTTGATTTTGAACCAGTGTATTGTGGGCGACCGTTTGCTTAGCCCAAGTCGAATTTTCTTTTAAGTAGTTACCGCTACCTTTTTTCTCAATATTGACAAATCGTGACATACCGTAGTCTTGCAAAATGTCGGTGCCATTATCATAAAGCGCATAAAATAATTTGTCGTAGTGACCATGACTTAAACCTTGCGCTGTATATTTAAAAACTAGCTCCAGGGAGTCACTTCTTAGTACAGAAATACCGCCTTGGTTGCCATTGGGTCCATCACCATAATTCACAGAGGGCTTCACGTAAGGCTTAGCTTTGCCGTTTTTAATCGCCATTGCAACGGCAAGTCCAGTTTGGTCGAGTAGCACGGTGTTTTGCTTTTCGGCAATGCTTAATAAAGTAGGATCCTGATTGCCGTAGTAGTAAGCCATGTTCACTGCGGTCACTAACTCAGGTGCAAGGTAAGACATTCTGCCTTGACCATCGTTTAATGGAAAAAACTCGCCGTCTTCATCAGACAAGTTAAGCAAGGAATATACAGCCTTAATC
>CAZXTD010000216.1:0-6305 GCA_964643575.1 uncultured Glaciecola sp.
GAGCCACTTCATCATTGTCACTGCACTTTTCCAGTAATTACAAATTTTTCGACTTACCCAAGCTTTTCTATGTTGTTTAATCTGCTTCAAACAGCGATAATTAATCCTTTCAACTATTTAGCCGTATTCTCGTAGGGTGTTAAATAATGCTATGGGTTTATAGTGGCTTATATGACCCATTGCAATGTATAAGATTCAGCCCTATTCAAAAGGTAATTGTGTAACGATATGAGTGATTTGCTATTACTATTGCTTGGCACGGTATTGGTCAACAACTTTGTGCTTGTCCAGTTTTTGGGCTTGTGCCCGTTTATGGGCGTCTCTGGTAAACTCGAGACGGCAATTGGTATGTCTATGGCAACCACATTTGTGCTTACTTTAGCCAGTTTATCGAGCTATCTCGTCGAGACATACATTCTTGTGCCTCTGGAGATTAGTTACCTTCGTACCCTGAGTTTTATATTAGTAATAGCGGTGGTTGTTCAATTCACCGAAATGGTTGTACGTAAAACAAGCCCTACCCTATATCGATTATTAGGTATTTTCCTACCGCTTATTACAACTAACTGCGCGGTTTTAGGCGTTGCTTTATTAAACACAACTAAACAACATAACTTTGTCGAGTCAATTGTATATGGCTTTGGTGCAGCTGTTGGTTTTTCTTTTGTCCTTATACTATTTGCGGCAATGCGCGAGCGTTTGGCTGCAGCCGATGTACCGGCTCCATTTAAGGGTGCATCAATAGCGATGATAACAGCCGGTTTAATGTCTCTTGCGTTTATGGGCTTTGCAGGACTAGTCAAATGAGTCTAACCTTAATTGCCTTGCTCATTGTTGCCGTGCTTGCCTTACTATTAGGCGCAGGCTTAGGTTTTGCCTCAATTAAATTTAAAGTAGAAAGCGACCCCTTAGTGGAGCAAGTCGACGCTATTTTACCGCAAACACAGTGCGGACAATGCGGTTATCCAGGATGTCGACCGTACGCAGAGGCCATTGCAAATGGCGATGAAATCAATAAATGCCCACCCGGTGGCGAAGCAACAATAAAAGACTTGGCCAACTTAATGGGGGTCGAGGCTAAGCCTTTAGACGCAGCCCATGGCCAAGAGGACATAAAAAAAGTGGCCTACATTCGTGAAGACGAATGTATTGGTTGCACTAAATGCATCCAAGCGTGCCCAGTAGACGCCATTGTGGGAGCTGCTAAACAAATGCATACCGTTATTATAGATGAATGCACAGGTTGCGACTTGTGTGTTGATCCTTGCCCCGTTGATTGCATTGATATGGTGGCCTTACCCCAAAGCACCCAAAACTGGCAGTGGAACTTTAATCAAACCTCAGTGGGTGATATTCCGGTTAAGGTAGTAGCGTAAATGAGTACTTTTGCAGATTACGACGCAATTTTAGAACGTATTACGCTAGGTCAGCTTTGGGATTTCCCTGGCGGCATTCATCCTCAACAAGAAAAAGCTCTGTCGAACAAGCAAGTGATACAGACGATACCCTTACCTTCTCATTTATATATTCCAGTTAAACAGCATATTGGCGTTGATGGGGATATTATCGTTAAGGTTGGCGACAGAGTCTTGAAAGGGCAAGCCTTAACAAAATCAGAAAACGCCTTTGCTGTGCCAGTTCATGCTTCTTCTTCAGGCTTTGTGTGCGACATTACTGAACACCCATCAGCACATCCATCGGGTTTACCCGAAACAACTATTTGCATTGAAACCGATGGTAAAGACGAAGCTATCGAAACCAAAGGCATTAGTCAGTATACAAAAGTAGAAAAAAGCGAATTGATAGGCGCTATTTGTGCCGCGGGTATCAGTGGATTAGGTGGGGCGGGTTTTCCAACTCACATCAAAACGAATAATGTTAAACCTGTCGAGTTTTTGATTATCAATGGCATTGAATGCGAGCCCTATATAAGCGCTGATGACCGCTTAATGCGCGAACATGCTTGGCAAATTAGGCAAGGCATCGATATCTTGTTTCATATTCTTAAACCTAAACAAGTGATTGTTGCGGTCGAAGACAACAAGCCAGAAGCGCTAGAAACATTGTCGATTGCCTGCCAACAACAAAGCGATTACCTAGTGGTGAGTGTGCCAACCAAATACCCAGCTGGCGGCGAAAAACAGCTCATTCAAGTACTGACATCAAGAGAAGTACCTGCAGACGGTTTACCCATTGACGTTGGTTGCATGATGTACAACGTAGGAACATGCTATGCCATATCAGACGCCATTATTGAAGGTAAAGCACTCACCGAACGCGTTGTCACGCTAACCGGTAAAGCACTCGGCAAACCGCAAAACGTCTGGGCCAAGCTTGGTACGCCGATCAGCCATTTACTCGCAGTAAGCGAGTATCAAGCCGAACAACAATATCATCCGCGCATTATTATGGGCGGGCCGATGATGGGATTCACGCTTACCTCGGCTAAAATCCCAGTCGTTAAAATTACAAATTGTATTTTAGCTCCTGCTAAAAATGAACTGCCCGACGTAAACGGTGAGCGCGCATGTATTCGCTGCTCGGCATGCGCAGATGCCTGCCCTGCATCACTGTTGCCGCAGCAATTATTTTGGTATAGCAAGGCGAAAGACTTTGAACTTGCCCAAGAGTACAACCTGTTCGATTGTATTGAATGTGGCGCATGTGCCTATGTTTGCCCAAGTGAAATTCCTTTGGTGCATTACTATCGACAAGCAAAAACCAGCATCAGGCAGCAGCGTGACGAAAAAGAACATGCTGAAAAAGCGCGAATTCGTTTTGAAGCTCGTAAGGAGCGCTTAGCCAGAGAAAAAGCTGAAAGAGAAGAAAAACATCGCAAAGCCGCAGAAGCTAGAAAACAAGCGATGGAAAATAAAGGCGGCGGGGCGAAAGACAAAATTGCCGCCGCCTTGGCTCGGGCTAAAGCCAAAAAGCAAGCGTTAGCAGAGAAACAAAAACCTACTGAAGCAAAAGCAGAAAATGCACAAGCTGACGAAAAAGACAATTCGGTTGAAACGTCAGCATCTCAAGCGAAGCCAGCAAAACTAGATGCTGAGCGCAAAACCAACACCGAGCCAAACAACGAATCATCAGACAAGCAAGACGACAAAAAGAAAAAAGTAGCCGCGGCAATTGCCAGAGCTAAAGCACGCAAAAAAGCAGCAGAACAGAACAAACAAGGAAATGATGAGTAAACTCAGCGTAGGCTCCTCGCCCCATCACCATAATCAGCAAGATACCGGAGCGGTTATGCGCTTGGTTATCTATGCGGCGATTCCTGGCATTATTATGCAAGCGGTTATGTTTGGGTATGGCGTGCTATTGCAATTGCTGCTGGGTATTGTGACGGCGGTTGTGACAGAAATTTTAATATTGGAATGGCGCAAAAAAAATTCAGAACGAGCCTTCAAAGACTGCAGCGCAATTTTAGCGGCAGTGCTTTTGGCCATCAGCATCCCGCCTCTAGCGCCTTGGTGGGTTATCGTCATTGGCACGTTTTTCTCAATTGCTATTGTTAAGCAATTATATGGCGGTCTCGGATACAACATGTTCAACCCCGCGATGGCCGGTTACGTGATGTTGCTTATTTCATTCCCTGTGCAAATGACATCGTGGCTGCCTCCTGTTGCCTTAACCAGTCTCAACTATACCTTGTGGGATGCGTTTCATACTGTATTTACTGGCTACACGGCTGACGGCTACAGTATCGCGCAGTTAAAAGTCACCATAGACGGAGCAACGTCGGCAACGCCACTTGATCATCTCAAAACCTCATTAACAGAAGGCTATGTAGTATCTGAAGCGCTAAACGATAAATTATTTAATGGCAGCATTGCTCAAGGATGGGGACCTGTTGCCCTTGCCTATTTACTTGGCGGTTTATTCCTTATCAAAATGAAAGTCATTAATTGGCACATTCCCGCTAGCATGATAGCCAGCGCTTTTATTGTTGCAAGCGTATTGTTTTTGTTCGATAGCAGCACGCATGGTTCACCGTGGTTTCATTTGGTGAGTGGCAGCTTAATTGTTGGCGCGTTCTTTATTGCCACTGACCCAGTATCTGCCTCTACTACCAATAAAGGACGCATAGTATTTGGAGCCGCAATCGGTTTTTGGGTTATTGTGATTCGTACATGGGGAACCTACCCGGATGCTATTGCCTTTGCCGTTGTGTTAATGAATATGGCCGTTCCTCTTATTGATTATTATACACGCCCGCGCACCTACGGCCATCGGCACAAAGCGAAAAACATGACGTCTGGAGGGCAAAAATGATTGAGACCATTCGCAAAAATGGACTTATTTTAGGTGGCTTTGCACTTGCGACCACGGGTATCATTGCGCTCACCTTTGCCTACACTCACGAGCGCATTGAAGAAGCAAAAGAACGTCAGCTATTATCTACCCTTAATCAAGTGGTCGACGAGTCAATGCACGACAATCCATTGCATTTAGATTGCATTATAGTAGACGCCGACCCGCTTTTAGGTAATCAACAACAGCGTGTTTTTCGCTCTCGTCTGCAAGGTACTAATACAGCGCTCATTTTAGAAACAACCGCACCCGACGGTTACAGTGGCGCTATCGATTTAGTCGTCGCCATAGACGATACAGACAAAGTATTGGGCGCAAGGGTAATTGACCATAAAGAAACGCCTGGATTAGGTGACAAAATAGAACTTCGTATTAGCGATTGGATACTAAGTTTTGAAAATACCGTATACGCCGAAGAGCGAGAGAGTCGTTGGCAAGTCAAAAAAGACGGCGGGCAATTTGATCAGTTTACCGGGGCAACGATTACCCCTAGAGCCGTTGTTGCAGCTATTAAAAACGCCGCTATTTACGGGCAAAATAATAGACAATCTTTGTTTTCACAAGCCTCAAACTGCCCTTCTTCTAAATTGTTGAATGAGCAAACCTTTGAAGACACTTACAAGAACCCAGTCGTCGAGCTAGGCCCAGAGTAAAGCAATGAGGACAAAAGTAGATGAATAAAGAATACCTTACCCTCACCAGCCAAGGGTTGTGGAAAAACAACCCTGCTATTGTTCAGCTCTTGGGTTTATGCCCTCTGTTAGCCGTTACCGGCACATTCATCAACGGACTCGGTCTTGGTTTAGCCACCACTTTAGTTTTGCTGGGCTCAAATATTACGGTATCGCTGGTTCGAAACTTTGTGCCAAATGAAGTACGCATCCCCATTTTTGTTATGGTGATTGCGGCGTTTGTGACGGTTATCGAGCTATTAATGCATGCCTTCACCTATGGCTTATATCAAGTTTTGGGTATTTTTATTCCGCTTATTGTGACAAATTGCGCCATTATTGGCAGAGCCGAGGCTTATGCGTCTAAAAACCCAGTGCAATTTGCCGCATACGACGGCCTGATGATGGGGATGGGATTTACACTAATCTTATTAGTACTTGGCGGCATGCGCGAAATTTTGGGTTTAGGGACGCTTTTTTCCGGTGCAGAGCTAATTTTTGGTGAATGGGCGAGCGCTTTAACAATTGTGCTATACCAAACAGATGCTAATTTTTTACTCGCTATTTTGCCACCTGGTGCCTTCATCGGCATGGGGCTTATCATTGCGGCTAAAAATATGATTGATAGTGTTGTAGAAGCGCGCAAAGCCAAAGACGACAAAAAAGTGGTACATCGCGCGAGAGTTACAGGCACCGATATATGAACAAAATAAAACGAAGGGAAATTCTAGAGCGTTTGCGCGCTGCAAACCCTCACCCAACCACAGAGCTCAATTTCTCCAGTCCTTTTGAATTATTGATTGCAGTGATTCTTTCTGCGCAAGCAACTGATGTAGGTGTTAACAAGGCGACGGATAAGTTGTTTCCAGTCGCGAATACACCAGAAGCAATGTATGCACTGGGTCTTGAAGGCTTAAAAGATTATATAAAAACAATTGGTTTGTTTAATTCAAAAGCCAAAAACGTGTTAGAAACCTGTCGTATTCTCATCACTAAACACCAGTCAATCGTACCCGAAAACAGAGAGGCTTTAGAGGCGCTCCCAGGCGTTGGGCGCAAAACGGCTAACGTGGTATTAAATACAGCTTTCGGCTGGCCTACGATTGCTGTAGACACGCATATTTACCGCGTTAGCAACCGCACTAAGCTTGCCATGGGCAAAACCGTTGAAAAGGTCGAAGAGAAGTTATTAAAAGTTATCCCTGCTGAGTTCAAAGTTGACGTTCATCACTGGCTTATATTGCATGGCCGTTACACCTGCATTGCACGCAAACCACGCTGTGGCTCATGTATCATTGAAGACTTGTGTGAATTTAAAGA
>CAZXTD010000217.1:0-802 GCA_964643575.1 uncultured Glaciecola sp.
ACCCTAGCGTAAGCGATGAAGACTCTGAAAGCATCGAACGCTCTGCCTGCCCGACATGTGGTTCGTGCTCGGGCATGTTTACCGCAAACTCCATGAACTGTTTAACCGAAGCATTGGGCTTATCTTTACCGGGCAATGGCTCAACACTGGCAACTCATTCAGACCGCGAGCGTTTGTTTGTTGAGGCTGGCCGCACTATTGTCGATTTATGTAAACGTTATTATGGTGATGGCGACGAAACTGCTTTACCACGCAATATTGCTAACTTCCGCGCTTTCGAAAATGCAATGAGTTTAGACATTGCCATGGGCGGTTCAACCAACACTATTTTGCATTTATTAGCAGCTGCGATTGAAGGCGAAGTTGATTTTACGATGAACGACATCGACCGCTTATCTCGTAAAGTGCCTCATTTATGCAAAGTAGCACCGGCAACCCCGCAATATCACATGGAAGACGTACATCGTGCTGGTGGCGTAATGGGCATTTTAAATGAGCTAAACAAAGCCGAGTTGTTGCACGGTGACACGCATCATGTATTAGGTAAACCCATGCAAGAGGTCATTTCAGATTGGGACGTGACCAATACTGACAATGAGTTTGCTAGAGAATTTTATAAAGCTGGGCCAGCGGGTATTCGCACCACACAGGCATTTAGTCAGAGCTGCCGTTATCCAAGCGTTGATGACGACCGTGACGCAGGATGTATTCGCAACCGTGCTAACGCGTATAGTGAAGAAGGCGGCTTAGCTGTCTTGTTTGGCAACCTAGCAGAAGACGGTTGTATTGTTAAGACAGCAGG
>CAZXTD010000217.1:812-6203 GCA_964643575.1 uncultured Glaciecola sp.
TGAGTCTATTCATAAATTCACCGGTCCTGCTCGCGTGTATGAGAGCCAAGACGACGCGGTTGCTGGCATTTTAAATGATGAAGTGAAATCGGGCGAAGTAGTTATTATTCGTTATGAGGGCCCTAAGGGCGGACCAGGCATGCAAGAGATGCTTTACCCAACTTCATATTTAAAGTCAAAGGGCTTGGGTAAAGAGTGCGCGCTTATTACTGACGGCCGTTTTTCAGGCGGTACGTCGGGCTTATCGATAGGGCATTGTTCGCCAGAGGCTGCAAGCGGTGGTGGCCTAGCACTCGTCAATAATGGCGATACTGTGGCCATTGATATTCCTAATAGGACGATTAACGTCGAATTAACTGATGCTGAACTTGATGCACGCAGACACAGCGTTGAAGCTAGCGACAGACCTTACCAGCCAGTAGACCGAGTGCGTGATGTTTCTACTTCCTTGAAAATCTTTGCGATGATGGCAACCAGCGCCGACAAAGGTGCTGTGCGTGACCCTAGCAAAATTAAGTACTGATAATGAATAAAGTGAGCGAACACATTCAGGTAAGTGATTATGAATATTTAATCAAAATACTACAGGCGCCTATTTATGAGGCGGCGGTAGTGACTGATTTAAATAAGCTGGAAGGTTTATCGGCGACTTTAGGTAACGATATTTACCTTAAAAGAGAAGACCAGCAGCCGGTTAAATCATTTAAACTGCGCGGCGCATTTAACTGTATGGTGCAACTAAGTGACGAGCAAAAACAGGCCGGAGTAATAGCAGCATCAGCAGGTAATCACGCGCAAGGTGTGGCTTATGCGGCGCGTGCTATGGACATTAAAGCAACGATTGTTATGCCCGAAACTACGCCCGATATCAAAGTGAATGCAGTGCGTCACTTTGGCGGTGCTAATGTGACGGTTGTGCAACACGGTACGAGTTTTGATCAGGCCAGCGCTCGAGCCTTAGAGCTAAAGCTCGAACACGGCTATGAAATGATACCGCCCTTTGACCACCCCAATGTGATTGCCGGGCAAGGCACCATTGCCAAAGAAATGCTTGAGCAGCTTAGCCACTTCGACTATATCTTTGTCGCGGTTGGTGGCGGTGGTTTAGCCGCCGGTATTGCGGTGTATTTAAAACAAGTGCGACCCGATATTAAAGTAATTGGCGTAGAGTCTGAAGAGTCAGCATGTTTGCACGCTGCGATAGAAGCCGGGCACCCGGTAACGTTACCTGAAGTCGGTATTTTTGCAGATGGTGTGGCGGTGAAAACCATCGGCGCAGAGCCCTTTAGAATGTGCCGAGCTTATTTAGACGGCCTCATTACCGTGAGTAATGATGAGATTTGCACGGCTATTAAAGACATCTTTGATGACACCCGAGTAATTGCCGAACCTGCAGGCGCGTTATCGGTTGCTGCTTTGCGCAAATTTTGTCGTGAAAATGACGTTAAAGGAAAGCGGCTGACCGGCATTTTGTGTGGTGCAAATATCAATTTTCATACTCTGCGATACGTGTCGGAGCGATGCGAGTTAGGTGAACAAAAAGAAGCGGTTTTTGCCGTAAATATTCCTGAGCAAAAAGGCGCATTTCATACTTTTTGTCGGCTCTTAGGCGGCATAGTTATTACTGAGTTTAACTACCGGTATAGTGGCAGTAAAAACGCCCATATTTTTGTGGGAGTAAAGCTACGCAATGGTGCACAAGAATACGCGGCGTTGCTAGAGAAGTTAGTTGAACACGGCTATAAAGTCTCTGATTTATCGAAGAATGAATTGGCAAAACTACACGTGCGCCACATGGTAGGTGGACGACCAAAAACGCCCATAAGCGAGAGCTTGTTTAGCTTTGCTTTTCCTGAGTATCCGGGGGCTTTAATGCATTTCTTAAACACTTTAGGCGAAAGCTGGAACATTACATTGTTCCATTATCGTAACCACGGTGCAGCGCAAGGTTTAGTGCTAGCGGGTTTTGAGGTACAAGATTCGCAGCGCCTACGTTTTCAAGAATATCTTGATAGGCTCGACTTTGAAGTCCAAGAGCATGTGGACGACCCTGCATACGACTTCTTTTTGTCGAGTGATAATAATAAAGACTGAAAATACGACTATAAGCACTTATAAATAAGGAAATTAGTAATGATAGAAAATGATCCAGTAGAAGGCCTAAGCACTCTGCCTGACAAGAGTAAAATGTTGATTATGCTGGGTTGGGGCTGTTTGCTTGCGGGATGGTTATTGCCTATTGCCGGTTTAATCGGCGTTGTAGTTGCTTATATCAGCCGTAAAGATCACCCCGACGCCTCATCGCAAAGTCATTTTGAAGCGATTATCAAAACATTTTGGCTTGGGCTAATTGGGGCGATTATTTCAGGTATTCTAATCATTACCTTTATTGGCGCGATTATCGGTTACCCGTTAGCAATCATAGTGAGTGTTTGGGTAAGCTATCGAGCAATAAAGGGCCTTATTAGAGCAAATGATAGAGTAGGTTTTGTTTAGCAGTAGCATGCTAAAAGTAATAACTCAGAAAACCAAGACTAGCGGCAGTTTCTAAGCTTCTAGTCTTTCTTTTCTCAATGTCTTGCCCTTATATTCGCTCTAAATGCTGAGCGATTTCAGGCCACACTAGCGGCATAATGGCATCTTTTAGCGCGAGGCTTGCATCATCAAACGCCAAGCTACCGTCTTCACTGCTATGTACGAGCTTGTTTTCACGTAGCGCGTTTACAAACGTACCCAGCACGTTTTTGTCGTAAAACTCAGGCGAATGCATGCCAAACAGAATCGATAAGCGCTCAGCTACCATGGTTGATTGCCTCTCAAGTTGTGAGCGGCCTATGGTTTTTTCGGTTTCTAGCACGCGTAGAACCACCGCATAGCGCTGCCAAGTTTCTTGCATACTGCGGCTAAGCAACCAAGCACTGTGAAACTCTTCTGAGCTAGGCGGCGCGGCCGATATATATTTGCCTTTTTGCACCAGCATGCCCTTATCTTTTAAATACACAATTAACTGTTCAACGTAGGCTATGGCTTGTTCAGTACTAAAATGCATGAAAAATTCACGCTTGAGCATGGGATAAAGCTGTTCTACCAGTGCCAAAATGGTGGGCTTTTCCATATTTTTGTGGGCAAAAACAGCTGCCATTAGCAAGCTTGGTAAAGCAAACATATGCATTATATTGTTGCGATAAAAGGTGAGTAATACTGCATAGTCTTTTTTAGGCGATACCATTTCGCCGTAGCTGTCTGATGTTTGCTCAAACCGGTTTAGCGCTAGCGTGTGTTCGATTATTTGCTGGGTGTCATTACTTGGGAATGTCGCGTCATCACTGTATGGGTTAGCCTTAAACAAAGATAAAAAATCATTTACTGCACGAATGAGTTCGTCTCGGCTCATAATGTGAGTTTTTGATGACAGCAAGGTAAATGCTAGCAAGGCTGTACCGTTGAGTGCCGCATTTTTGTTAATGCGCGTCATTATATTATCGGCTAAGTGATTCACGGTTGGTGTGAGCCATTTAGGTTTTTTGTCTTCGTCGCCAACTTCTTCGCGCCAAGTAGGCACTTGTTCGTCTAGATAGCTATTAAGCGAGATAGGCTCGCCAAAGTTAACATAGCCATGACCATAATTTTTAAGCTTACGAATCGCAGAAAAAACTTGTGTAGGGGATTCTTTTTTCTTGCCCTTACCTTTAAGCTCTTTCATGTAGCTTTTAACTTCCATTACGTGTTCATAGCCTATATATACCGGCACAATAGAAACGGGCCTGTTAACCCCTTTTGTAAACGCTTGAATAGTCATGGCAAGCATGCCTGTTTTTGGCGGCAGTAAACGACCCGTGCGACTGCGGCCACCTTCAGGAAAATACTTGACTGAATAACCCTTATTAAACAACAGCTCTAAATATTCTCTGAAAATACTGCTGTACAGCTTATTGCCAGCAAAGCTTCGGCGTAAGAAAAACGCCCCACAGCGTCTAAAAATTGGCCCGGCTGGCCAAAAGTTAAGATTAATGCCCGCGGCAATATGCGGTGTGACTAAACCTTCGTTGTAAATGACGTAAGTAAGCAGCAGGTAGTCCATATGGCTGCGATGGCAAGGCACGTAAATGATTTCATGTCCGTTGGCGGCGAGCTCTCTAACGCGATCAGCATGCCCAATATCGATACCGTCATAAATTTTATTCCAAATTCGGGCGAGCAGTCTGTCACCAATACGAATTAAGCCTTCCCTGTAATCGGCCGCGATTTCGTCGACATATTTCTTAGCGCGTTTTCTAGCTTTGTCTTGTATTATTGATTTTTGTCGACCTTCGTCTTCTAGCGCTTGCTTGACCGAATCTGCGCCAAGCACAGAGTTATACAAGGTTTGCCGCTCGAGCAAGGTAGGGCCGCTGAGTGCTTGGCGTTTGCGCTGAAAGTGCGTGCGCGCAACGCGAATAAGCTTTTGCGCAATTTGCTGATCGCTGCCTTTAAGCGATGCCATTTGGCGCGTCGACACCGCCTTAGAGTAACTGATAAAGGTATCGCGACCTAAAACCAACACTATAAATATTTTACGCAACCAGTTAGGTGACGCTTTTGATGCTAATAGTTGCGCCAAGCCTGATTTTTCTTTGCCCGCAGAACGTCCCCAAGAGATAAAAACCGGCACAACTTGTACATCTAAATCATCATATTCTCGATGATAATGAAACATCTCGGTAAAATTATCTTCAATGGTAGTAGGCTTAACCTTGCGAGTAAGAATCGATTGAGGACGAGAAAGATAATAACTGCGTTTATGTTCTCTATTAACAAGTAATATTGGCGAGGTTGGATCGGGCAAGCCTAAATGTTTGGCAGACTGCTGTAGCGCAATTGCATCGGTGAATGATTTTGTTTGCAAGAGGTAAACAATAGGTCGTGTTTTATCTATGCCGAGTTCTTTTTCGATGTCGGCAGGGACACTTTTGACTGATACTAGCCATGAGATTGGTTTGGCAAGTAAACCACGTAAAAAAGCCAAAATTTGATTCATACTTGTTCCCTTAGCTTTTGTGCATTAATGATGCGCACAAAATCTCACTAATAATTTGGGTAAGCTACATTGTGAGTTGATATTATCTTCTTCATGTAACTTTCTCGATTTACCTTAACAACTAATTATACGCTTTACGAGGTATTAAGTTGTATCAAAATTTTGCTGTCGCGCATTGCGAAATAACATTTTGTTATCTGACTATCGGCAATCAATTCATCAAAGATATAAATTATTAAGCTGCGATTCAATACGCATATGTGTATGTAATAAATTAAAAAATTGTTGCTTATTAGGTTTTAATGGATATACTCCAACCAACTGTATAGAAAAACAGGCTGTTTATGCGTCCACTAACTCCAAGACAACAAGAA
>CAZXTD010000218.1:0-6087 GCA_964643575.1 uncultured Glaciecola sp.
TATTAATGAGCATCCGCCGGTGTGTCAACTATGTTTTGCGGTTTTTTTTAAGTTGCTGAAAATATCTGTGCCTTAGCGCTTAAAAAAACGAGTGGTGTAAAGGGAGACAAATTTGTTAATTTGATCGCAACTTAACCCGAAGCGGTTGAAATATCGTACTATTCCAATAATTGACACTTCATGGGTTATTAAGAACTAAAAAGAATAAAAAATACCTTGATAACTGGTTATTTGTACAGTTAGTCACGAAAGTGTAACATATCAAAAATGCTCACAGCGTTAGTAACAACTTACCTATAAATTGAGCGATTAGGTTGTAACTAGCGCCAATATTAAGGCACAGCCATTTATCCCCTTTATCTGTGGATAAGTTTGTGGACTCTTTTTACAAACAGATAAAGACCTTTAATTCGACATAGTCAAGTAGAAATATAGGATATTGTTTAAATTGTAAAATATTTCAATATAAACAAAGGTTTATTGGTGTTTTGGTGGCGGTTCATTATTTATCACTAGACTTAAGTATAAAAAAATGAGCGCTTGTGTGTATTTTTGTGTTGACTTAATTGGTGTTTTGCTAAAGTCAAATTTTTGGCGTCGAATTGACTCGATAAATTTTAAAATTGACGTAAGGTATTGGTTGCACAGTATTCATGGAATCGTTTGCTTTTTGTACGAATATGAACAAAGTTGATATTTTTGAAAGTAAATCGTCTTTTTTGCGTATAAGCATCAAATTCGATTCAATCAACAATGCGCAATACTCACGAACTCGATTATGCAAACTTAGCGAGCTTAAATCTGGTATTGTTATCGTTTAGGTACACGCGCCATACACTCAAAATAAGTAATTTTTCTAAAAAAAGAAGTTAACAATTTAGTGAATAGCAAAACAAAACAAAACAATTTATTGCAAGGCGATATTAAATCGACCTTGACCAATATGACTATTCCGATGATAGTCGCAATGATTATGCTAATGACGTTTAGTATTGTCGATACCTTTTTTGTCAGCTTAATTGGCACAAATGAGCTTGCAGCAATAAGTTTTACCTTTCCCGTTACTTTTACCGTTATCAGTTTAAATATTGGTTTGGGTATAGGTACGTCAGCTGTTATCGGCAAATATTTAGGAAGCGGCGACGCGACAAAAGCAAAAGTACTCGCGACGGGTTCACTCATGTTGGTCACAATACTAGTTGGAATACTGAGTGTTATTGGTTATTTACTGATAGATCCCATTTTTACACTAATGGGCGCAAACGAAATACTTATTCCGCTTATCTATGACTACATGAGTATTTGGTATCTTGCGGGTATATTCTTAGCTATTCCAATGGTAGGAAATGCCGTTTTACGTGCAGCCGGCGACACTAAAACCCCTAGCATAATCATGGCAGTCGGTGGAGCGATTAATGCTATCCTCGACCCTATTTTGATTTTTGGCTGGCTAGGTATACCTGCAATGGGCATTAAGGGAGCCGCTATCGCGACATGCATCGCTTGGGCCGTCACTGTCGTGTGGATATTATATTTGCTAGCGGTTAAACGGGGATTAATGGAACCTCGACTGTTACGTTGGTCTGAGTTTAAAACGGCAGCAAAGGGCGTCTTAACAATAGGCCTACCCGCAGCCGGTTCAAATATGTTAACGCCAATTTCGGCTGCTGTCGTCACTGCTATCGTGGCGACTTATGGGGCAGAGGCTGTTGCAGCATGGGGTGTAGGCAATCGCTTAGAGTCAATTGCAAGTATTGTCGTCTTAGCGTTATCTATGTCGTTGCCGCCGTTTATTAGCCAAAATTTTGGTGCAGAGCAGTTTAAGCGAATTTTTGATGCCTACCAAATGTGTATAAAGTTTGTGGTGATATGGCAACTTTTTATCTTCGCTGTGTTGGCGATTTGTGCTCCGTATATTGCAATGGCTTTTGCCGAAGAAGCCTCTGTAGCCCAAACCATCACCTTATTTTTGTTTATCGTGCCTTTAGGCTATGGCCTACAAGGGATTATCATACTAACCAATAGCTCTTTTAATGCTTTGCATAAACCCATCATCGCGGTGTGGTTAAGTATTATTCGATTGTTTGTTTGTTATATTCCATTCACTGCATTAGGTAGCTATCTATATGGTTTGGAAGGCTTGTTTTGGGGCTGCGTGGTCGCCAATGTCGTGGCAGCTGCAGTATCGTATTTTTGGTTTAATTACGAATTAAAAAAAGAAAAACTACATTGTGTGGAGGTAGTATAAGTGTCTAAAGGCTTTGATATAGAGTCAAAATATAGCCCTGCAGGCGATCAGCCACAAGCGATTGAGGCGCTAGTAACGGGCCTAGAAAATGGTTTAGCGCAACAAACACTGCTTGGTGTAACCGGTTCAGGTAAAACCTTTACCATGGCGAATATAATTTCTCGTGTACAGCGCCCCACACTTATCATGGCCCACAACAAAACGCTGGCTGCTCAACTATATGGCGAAATGAAAGAATTTTTCCCGAACAATGCAGTTGAATATTTTGTGTCATATTATGACTACTATCAGCCCGAAGCGTATGTACCTAGTACAGACACATTTATTGAAAAGGACGCATCGATAAACGACCACATTGAACAAATGCGTTTGTCGGCAACTAAAGCGCTAATGGAGCGTCGTGACGTTGTCATTATAGCCTCAGTTTCCGCTATATATGGCTTAGGTGACCCGCAAAGTTATATGAAAATGCTACTACATTTGCGCCAAGGCGACCTAATGGATCAGCGAGACATACTGCGCAGGCTGGCAGAACTTCAATATAAACGCAATGATTTGGCTTTTGAGCGCGGTACGTTTAGGGTGCGCGGAGATGTAATTGACATCTTTCCCGCAGATTCTGAAAAACAAGCGGTACGAGTGCAATTGTTCGATGAAGAAATAGAACGTATCAGTTTATTCGACCCCTTAACCGGTGCGGTAGACAAAGACGTAATCCGAACAACAGTATTCCCTAAAACGCATTACGTTACGCCCAGAGAAAAAATTGTAAAAGCCATTGATGAAATTAAAGCTGAGTTAAAAGACAGGCAGCAAAACTTAAAAGACAACAATAAGTTACTAGAAGAGCAGCGTATTTCTCAGCGAACTCAATTTGACATAGAGATGATGTTAGAGCTTGGTTATTGTTCGGGCATTGAAAACTACTCTCGTTATTTGTCGGGCCGTGCGCCAGGCGAACCGCCACCCACTTTACTTGATTATTTTCCAGCAGATGGGCTGTTATTTATAGATGAGTCACACGTATCGGTTTCACAAATTGGCGCGATGTATAAAGGCGACCGCTCGCGCAAAGAAACCCTCGTTGAGTATGGTTTTAGGCTGCCATCAGCGCTTGATAATCGCCCCTTAAAATTTGACGAATTTGAGCGTATTTGCCCGCAAACGATTTACGTATCTGCCACACCCGGTAACTACGAATTAGAGAAGTGTGAAGGCGATATTATTGAGCAGGTAGTCAGGCCAACGGGTTTGCTTGACCCACAAATAGAAGTCCGTCCGGTAGCGACTCAAGTGGATGATGTGCTCAGTGAAATTTATAAGCGAGTTGAGCTAAATGAACGGGTCTTAATAACGACTTTGACCAAACGAATGGCCGAAGATTTAACAGAATATTTAAATGAACACAATGTAAGAGTGCGTTACTTGCATTCTGATATTGACACTGTAGAGCGAATTGAAATTATACGTGATTTACGTTTAGGTAAATTTGACGTGCTTGTAGGGATTAACCTCTTAAGAGAGGGCCTAGACATGCCTGAAGTGTCTTTAGTCGCTATACTAGATGCAGACAAAGAAGGCTTTTTACGTGCTGAAAAATCACTTATACAAACAATTGGCAGGGCAGCGCGCCACTTAAACGGCCGCGCAATTTTATATGGCGATAAAATTACCAAAAGCATGAAAAAGGCAATTGATGAAACCAACCGCCGCCGCGAAAAACAACAGGAGTACAATACGTTAAACGGTATTGTGCCGCAGCAACTCAACAAGCCAATAACAGATATTATGGACTTAGGCGACAGCAGCGCGCACCCAGCAGCCGGTAAAGTAAGAATGCGGAAAGTGGGCGACCAAAAGGCAGCGAACAAAGCAATGAGCCTTAAGGAGATGATGGCACAGGTTGCCGAGCTTGAAAAACAAATGTTTGCCCATGCAAGAGATTTAGAATTTGAAAAGGCAGCTGCAATGCGGGACGACGTAGAGGCACTTCGCAAGGAGATTGTTAAATTGTCATAGTAGTCTTAACTTGCATGAGTTAGGCATTCGAGTAACAAACAAAGAATACTAATCAGTTTAAAAATAACGTAAAGTTTTAGTTATAAGAAACGATAACTTAGTAATAGATCTTGCTAGAAGCGCATCGCGTTTCGTGTTATTTATGTGTTCAAATAACGGCAAGCGACTGATTTATAGACCTGAATTCTATTAATGCCTCAAGTGGTCTTGGTAGTAAAAGCCGGTCTAACGTTATTAAAAAGCAGGCAGTTATCATTATTTTAATGAGATAAGTGCCGCAATAGGGTGTGTAAACACATACTCGAAAACTGAAAACAGGTGACTCATGCTGAATCGTTTACAAGAATCTGATATTAAACTATTGCGTGTTTTTTACGCGGTTGCCTCATGTAATGGATTTACTGCCGCCGAGCCTGTACTGCGTATGCAAAGACCGAATATAAGCGCGGCAATTAAAAAGTTAGAAGAGCGGCTCGACCTAGTCTTGTGTCACCGTGGCCGTGGTGGCTTTCAAATGACCAAAGAAGGCGAGGTCGTTTTTCAAGAAACTAAACGTATTTTTAATGCCTTTGATAACTTTGTTTTTAACTTAAAGTCGCTTCATGATGACTATTCAGGTCATATCACCATCGTTTTGATGTCGGGCTTAGCAACATCAATGCAATTAGCTGTCAGTAAAGCGGTTAAAAGCACGATGAAGAAATTCGATGATATACATGTGAATATTCAGACTCGCCTTTACAACGAAGTTGAGCATGTGGCGCTTTCCGGCGAATGTCATCTTGTGTTGTCCACCTATGATATGGTGAAACCCGAATCAGTAACATTTCATCCTGTTGGCGTTCATTGTAGGGGCAGACTGTATTGTGCACCGACGCACCCATTAGCAAAATTTAGAGAATCAGACCGTTTACCCGATAACGTCAACATTGAAGATTACCCTGCTATTGGGATTTCAGGTTTGTCTTCATCAAATTATATCGATGTTGATAAGCGTTTATCGATTCAGACCTTCTCGGATTCGTTTGATGTATGTATGGCGGCTATTATGACTGGCGAATATGTAGGCTTATTGCCTGACTATATCGCTAAAGAACAGGGCGCAGCAACAGGCTTGGTGCCTATTGCAAAGGGCAGCATGTTCAATTTTGAGCATGAGCTTTTTGTGATGAATGGTAAAAATACTCGACTGAATCCAGTGCTGAGGCATTGCATTAAAGAAATCGAGTATTTTGTATCTGAAAGTCAAAAATAATAACGACATTACCCTATCGTTTAACTGATGTAAGTTATTCGTAGGGTAATGGGTCATCTTGATCATTAAGGGCGAATGCTTCTAAACGCTCTTGGCACGCACCGCACTTTCCACATGCTTTTTCGCGACCGTTATAACAGGTCCATGTTTCGCCGTAGTCTAGGTTCATCGCGAGCCCTTGCGCGAGTATTTCTATTTTACTTGCGGATAAAAAAGGGGCTCTAACTTCAACTTCTTGATAATTCGCAATTTTGCATACATCGTTCATGGCTTTTACAAACTCTGTTCTGCAGTCTGGATAAATGGCGTGATCGCCAGAATGAGCTCCAAAGTAAACGGCTTCTGCTTCAATTGAAACCGCATAGCCGACAGCGAGCGATAGCAAAATCATGTTACGATTAGGTACTACGGTTTGTTTCATTGACTCCTCTTCGTAATGCCCTTCAGGGACCTCTATTGAATCGGTCAGTGAAGACCCTGAAATAAGCTGATTGATGCTCGTAATATCTACAATTTGATGAGCGATTGCATTTTTTTGAGTGACACGTTTCGCATATTCTAATTC
>CAZXTD010000219.1:0-6000 GCA_964643575.1 uncultured Glaciecola sp.
TGTTTAAAGGTGGCATGGGCAATATGATGAAACAAGCCCAACAAATGCAAGCAAAGATGCAAAAGGCGCAAGAAGACTTGGCCAACATTGAAGTCGTTGGAGAGTCAGGTGCTGGAATGGTTAAAATTACCATGACATGCAACCACAATGTAAGACGAGTCGATGTAGACGATGCACTAATGGCTGACGACAAAGAAATGCTCGAAGACTTAGTAGCCGCTGCTTTGAACGATGCAGTTCGCCGCGTACAAGAAACCACAAAAGAAAAAATGGGTGATGTTACTGGTGGAATGGGTCTGCCGCCGGGCTTTAAGATGCCGTTTTAATAGTAAGTGACCTCATCAATCTGCTATGCAACTTTGTCGTAAGACATAGCAGATTTATTTCTAACATCGAGTCAAACGTCCTAAACGTCATCCTTGCGAAGGCAAAGGCCTCCCAAACATAATAGTAATTTCAATAATTACGCACCTCCATAAACACATAAACACATAAACACATCCTCTCATTACGCGTTCATTTTATTTTAAAAGCTGTTTTATGTTACTTGTTTGTAAACCACTTGCCAGAATATTAAACATGATGGTAAGGTGGCCTTACC
The DNA here is from genome assembly GCA_964643575.1 of uncultured Glaciecola sp. Lineage (GTDB taxonomy): Bacteria > Pseudomonadota > Gammaproteobacteria > Enterobacterales > Alteromonadaceae > Glaciecola. The sequence goes on from CAZXTD010000219.1 coordinate 602, forward strand.
AAAAGGTTGGTGATGTTAATTGTAAAAGTCCGACTATTTGGGCGTATTATGATTAGCTGTCACTACAAATATAGTAACAATAAAAAATGCGTGAAAAAGCTTTTGACTTGCACGTTTACACAACATTAATGGATATAATATGAGAGTAGCGAAGTTAGTAAAGGTCGCACTATTGTTAGCCTTGGCACTAACAATTAGCGCATGTAATAACGAAGACGACAATCGGTCTGCAAGCGCAAATAATACTGTGGTAAATCAAGGCCTAGCTTCAACGCTTGCGATTATTAAAGACGACCACCAAAAGATTTCGCAAAACTGGCAATATCTCGAAAACGCGACTGCCAATGTAAGCGCTGCAAAAAGTAATGACCAATGGCAAGAGGTGAATTTGCCTCACACTTGGAACGCGTCTGACACGACCGATGTTATTACTGGCTACCGGCGCGATGCATCATGGTATGGCAAAACGATATCACTCAACCCTGACGAGAATAAACGGTACTTCTTGCACTTTGAAGCAGCTCAAATGAAAGCGTCTGTTTATGTGAATGGCCAAAAAGCGGGAGACAATGTTGGTGGATACACTAGCTTTGATATCGAAATGACCGATCAACTCGTATCTGGCACTAACGAGATTTTGGTACGAGTTGATAATGGCGTAGACAAAGACCTTGTGCCTTCACAAAAAGCCGACTTTTTTCAGTACGGCGGTTTAACACGAGATGTATGGGTTATGACAACGCCCAAAAACCGATTAAAACAAGTACAAGTGAGCACGCCTGAAGTATCCAAAGACAGCGCTCGGGTAACTTTAAAAGCCATCAATGACTTAGTCGGTGATTTTGAGCCTGCAGGTTATCGCACGAACATCACATCACCTAGTGGAGAAGTTGTGGCAAGTGGCGACGCCTTAGCGTTCACCATCGACAATCCTGCCTTATGGTCACCCGATACACCTCAACTTTACAACATTAAAACCGACATGCTCAACGAGCAAGGCGAAGTCGTCGACACCTTTACAGACAGATTTGGTTTGCGCTGGTTTGAATTTAAAGCTAATGGCCCGTTTTACTTAAACGGCGAACGTTTGTTGCTGCGAGGCACTCATTTACATGAAGGGCACGCAGGATACGGTTCTGCAATGACCGATGAACAGCGTATTACCGACTTAACCGCGATTAAAGAACTCGGCGCAAATTTTGTGCGTTTAGGACATTATTCTCACGATCCTGTTATTTATGATACAGCAGATAAACTTGGCATCATCTTATACGACGAAGTTCCTTGGAACCGCGGCGGCGTGGGCGGTGAGCAATGGCGTAAAAACACGCAAGCCATGACTCGCCGTATGATTGAACAAAACTATAATCGTGCAAGTGTTTTCTTATGGTCTTTAGGCAACGAAATGTACTGGTTGCCAGATGTAGCAGGTGGCGGTGACAAAACTAGAGTCGCAGAAGAACTTCAGTTGCTAAACAACATCGCTAAAGAAATGGACCCGGGTCGTTTAACTACCATTCGTAAGTTTCCGGAAGGCGCAGATATTGTTGACGTATATTCACCTTCAATTTGGGCGGGCTGGTACGGCGGCGGTTACGTGCAATATCAAGAAGCAATTGAAATGGCGCGCGCCGAGCATCCTTATTTATTGCATATGGAATATGGCGGCAGCTCTCACGTAGGTAGGTTTTTAGATAAACCATTTGGCCGCTTCGGCACATCAGACCCTGAAAACTTAGGCTCTGTAGAAGAAGCGGTAAATCAAACCGGCGTAATTTCGGTGGCCAAATCTAAAGTGTGGGACATGAGCTACATGATTGATTTGTTTGATTGGTACTTACGTATTTCGGAGACCGACCCTAATTTTGCTGGCAGTGCACAATGGGCATTTAAAGATTTTGGTACGCCCATCCGTCCAGAAAACCCACTCCCATTTGTTAATATGAAAGGTTTAGTGCAGCGAGATGGCGTTAAAAAAGACGTTTATCATGTATTTGCAAGCTACTGGCAAAAAGAGCCAACCTGCTGGATTGAAAGCCCTAGCTGGAATTATCGAGTGGGTAAAAAGGGTGAAAGCAAAACGATTTCTGTATTTTGTAATACCGACAGCGCACAGTTATCTTTAAATGGTGAAACCCTCGACACTAAAAAGCGCGATATTAATCAGTACCCTGCGTCTGGTCTAACATGGGATGTGGTGTTTGAAGAAGGCAAAAATAGGCTGGCAGTTAAAGGCTTTGATGCTGATGGCAAAACAGTTGCAGAGCACGGCTATGAATTGACCTACAACACCAACCGTATTGGCAAGATGCGAGACATCGTGTTAAGCACAACTGACAATGGTGATGGCTCACTGACTTTATTTGCCGAGGCGCAAGATAAAGATGGTAACCGAGTAGTGAGTATGAACGAGCGCGGTTATTTTACTATTGATGGGGGCGGCAGATTTTTGCAAGACCAAGGCACGCCTACTGGTAGCCAAACTCGAGAATTTGCTAACGGTACATCGTCAATTATTGTGTATCCGGGTGCAACAGAGTCTGTGGTTAATATACAGACGCAAGATTATCGCGGTTACTACATTACTATTCCTGCAAAGGTGAATTAAATGAGCCTCGTTAAAAGTGGTTCAGGTGCAAAATGCGTGATGGTTTTTTGTAAAGTGGCGCTATTCTTTGCAGGTGTGCTTTGCTTAAGCGCATGTATGCAAAGTGCACCGCAGCCAGGCAAAGTCGCAAATAATAATTCGCAAGCGAACATCGCAAAAAACAAAGCCAGTATTTTGCTGCCAGATGGCCCTTATATTCCTGACTATTCATATGCTGGGTATAAAAACGGCGAAGTGCAATTGCCTGAGCCAACCGGTACAGTTTTTAATGTGCTCGACTATGGTGCTAAACCAGATGATGCCCTCGACGACACTCAAGCTGTGTTTAAGGCCTTAGCCGCTGCTAATAATCACCAAGGGCCGGTTATTCTAAAATTTCCAGCAGGGCGGTTTATTCTGTCCGATATTATTTATATAGAACGTAGCGATTTTGCCCTTAAAGGTGAGGGCAAAGATACCACGCTTTATTATCCTTTTCCTTTATCAACGCTGCCTACACCAGCTGCTTTTAAAGAATTAGACGAATATTTGATTAAGTTTGATAAGCGTCAGCGCGAAAAGCAAAACAATGTAGATATGCCATTTTCGCTTTATGCGTGGAGTGGTGGTTTTATTTGGACACAATCGCCAAATGCACGGGGCAAAGCATATTTAGAAGAGTATGACGATTTTCCTGAGCCTTTAACAGTTGTGACAAAAGGCGCAAAGGATGCGCTTAGTATTACCGTTGAAGACAGCACTGAGATTGCTATTGGAGACGTTGTTAAGATTGAGTGGTATAACAAAGAGGGTGAGTTTGGTTCAATCCTTGATGCTATGTATGGCGACCGAATGCGCTTCGCCAAATTAGGTTCGCACCATTGGAATTATCCTGATAGAGCCTTGGTTACACAAATGGTGCGCATCACCGCAAAACAAGGTAATGAACTCACTTTATCTTCACCCCTAGTCATGGAAGCGCGCGCACAATGGCAACCCTCCGTTGTGCCGTGGGAGCATCTACAAAATGTCTTTATTAGCGACTTGAATATAGATTTCCCGAATGGGATAGCGATGCCTCATCATGTAGAGGCCGGCTTTAATGCTATTTATTTGATGAGCCTTTTTGACAGCTATGTCAACAATGTCACCATAAATAACGCAGACGCAGGGATTATCTCCGATGATATTGCTAACGTAACGATATCTGATGTCACGACCAAAGGTGAGCACGATGCTCATTACACGGTGCATATGGGCAGCGTATTTAACGTGTTAAATGAACACATAAGAGTGGAAAATACGGCGGTACACCCGCTAAGCTTTAACACCTATGCAGTTAAAAGCGTGTATAAAGACAGCGTTGTTTTTAGCATGGCGCGACTTGATCAGCACTCTGGCGCCAACCATCATAACTTGTTCGATAATATCACTGCGCACATACAACTCGACTCTACACAAGATAGCTTTAAAGTATTCGATGGCGGCGGAGCAGGTTACTGGAAACCCTCACATGGGCGTCACAGCACGATGTACAATATTAATGTACAAGTTGAAGGCGGCAAGCCTGGCTCAATTACGTTTAACGGCCCGAGTGATGGCGTAGAGCTTAATATGATTGGCGTTCACAGCAATCGCGAATTTGAGGTCGATTATGGCGTTGATACTTACTTTGAACAGATTGGGCAGATACCGCTTGTGCCATCTTTATATGACTATCAGCTTGAACAGCGCCTGAATAAAAAGTAAATAATGGCGCTTTGATATTCAATCAATTCACATAGCTTACGTTTTATCTATTGAACCTATAGGCGGTTTTATCGCTATAATAAATTCAATATACGAAATTAATTGTTGTAGTGAATATGAAGAAATCGACAAGACTGTGTTTAGCCGTGCCCATCCTAATATTTCTTTCGGCTTGTGCACCTGAGTTTGGCAGCCAAGCTTGGTGTGACGATTTGGAAAAGAAACCAAAAGCTGACTGGACCGACAGCGAAGCCATTAATTATGGCGAGTACTGTTTGGTCCAGAGTCGAGAGGGTGAATAGAGTGGCGGTACCTTTTAAGGTTTAGCGCCCTTTGCTTTCGTAACCAGATTGCAACTGCACATCTATTGCGTTTAAGACTTCTGAGCGATTTATTGAACCAAGCAGTTCGCCATTGTCATCTACAACTGGATAAAGTTTGGGACGTTCAGTAATCATTTTTTCAGCTAACGCTAAAATAGATGAATCACCTCTTACTGACAACACAGGTGTTTTCATAATATCTTCTACTCGGCATACCTGCTCGCGATAATAGCTAGAAGTAATCATTTGCCCAAGGCAGTCTTGCTCGGATAGAAAACCCAGCACCTGATTTTGCTTGTCGACCACAGGGCCGCCAGTTTGCTTGGCCAAAAGCAAACGCTCAACGGCCTCGGCTACTGGCATTTCAGGGTAAAGTTTGACTGGGCGTTGGTTCATGTAATCTTTGACTTTTAATGATTCCATCTATGTTCCTTAGCTTTGAGAATTTGTGCATCAACAAAAAGGCACAACTTACTGGTATAGTAGATCATAAATAGCAAATTAACACTTATACTTTCTGCTTAGATGTGCAGATAGTGAATAAAAAGGAAAGCAATATCATGTCGTTTAGTCCGCTTATCGACGAATTAGTGACTGCATTTAAATGTTTACCCGGTGTCGGAGCAAAGAGCGCACAACGAATGACCTTTACTCTCTTAGAGCGTAACCGAGAAGGCGCTCTAAAGTTGAGCCAAGCCTTACACAATGCTATGGAGCATATTAATAATTGCGAGCAGTGC
>CAZXTD010000220.1:0-5946 GCA_964643575.1 uncultured Glaciecola sp.
ACACAAAACCTCAAACTGCCCCATTGAGTCGAGTATTTGTACAGGCATTTGCCGCAGTACCTGCAAATTGAGGTACTGGTGGTCCACTTTATGTTGTGACGCAAATTCGCAGACCGCTAATAATAGATGTGATTTTCCATAACCGCTTTGCCCACTAACAACACTAATCCTACGTGCAGTTTGATTTTGGTCAAAAGGTAACAAAACGAGATCTTGCAGATGTTGCACTACTTGCTGGTTGTTGCCAGCAACAAAAGTAGAGAAATCATCATGCTTACTAAATGATACGGGTAATGCTAGCTGCACAACGAGTTAATCCTGCCAGATAAAGTGAAGGTCGGCTTTTTGTTGAGTAGACAAATCCACTTGAACACGTTTGTCGAGTGACAAAATTGCAGAAAGTTGTTGTTTACTGATGTTTTGGTCGACTCGAAAGTGAGCCGTTGTGCTAGATTGTTTTTCAAGTTTCACCAAACTTACGGCCGGCACTGACTCTAAGAGCTGTTTAAACTCTACATAATCACGCAAGTCTCTAATATTGCCAACAACTAAACTAACACTTGCTAGATCAGGGCGTTCTTGCGAATTTGGGCTACCGCCAAGCGAAAACTCCAACGCAAGTAAGTCGGCGTATTTATTGACCAACGCAATGACTAGTTGATTTTCACCCTCGCCATACAATCGTCCGGTGTGTACTCTGCTACTATTCGTAATCACGTAATCTAGCTTGTGCGTCGTTCCTTCGGGAGCTAGCATTTGCGGCCGAGGAACAGCGACCTCAGGCATATTTTGAAATTCATCTAAGCTGGTTGTGTCTTGACCCAACATATCAAATGATGTGTCAGATTTTGTTGATGATGCTTCAGGGAGTTCAAAACCGACTATTTCAGGCTCTGTTAGCTCATCTGACATCGCATTTGGGCGTAGAGAGTCACCCAGGACTTTGTTTTCTATTGCCCGCTCATTTTTGATTATATCAATGTTTCTTTCAGCTTGTTCAAGGTCTTGTGAATAAGGCTGCATGGTTGCACTAATCACATAATCAGTGTTGTATCGACTACTATGACTTAACAAGCGGGAGATAAACTGATTCCACACATCGTATACCGATATGTTGACGGCATCGTCTAAATCTCCTAAGGGAATAATAATATCGACACCGCGCTGATAGGCGAGATTTTTTACCAAATTTCCTAAGTCTATTTCTTGGTTCTCAGATAAAAGAATACGCTGACTAGAATGAGTAATACTCGTTGTTTTGCTAGTATTAGATTGACCGTCAGTTATGTCAGTGCGAACAACCTTGTCGCCTCTAGTTTGAGACGCTTTATCTTCAATTGCTGCGCTTTGTATACCTAGCTCTTCTTTGGCCAACCACAGCACAGCAGAAGGTCGCAGACTGGTCCAAACGTTTAAGCCTGTTGCCATAAGAAGCTGTTCTACTTTTTGTTGGTTAAACGTGGCTTCAAAAATCCAGTCATTTTTTTGCTGCAAAAAGCTGCTGGAGACTAAAAATTGTTCATAATTATCAACAGCTCTCGCAATTTCTGTGGTGTTGAGCACTAGCGGGTTACCACTTATCTTAACAAAAACTTGTGCCAAGGCTTGTTTACCCGCAAGTTGTTGACTGCGCACAGACTGATCAGAAACTGTAATACGGCCAATGTTGACGTGTTCGATATTGCTAGCATGTGTGCCAAACGACCATATCAGAGCGAATAAAAAGAGGATTTTTTTCAAGGTATGCCTTTTCGTTAACCAAACTTATCAAGAGATAATTACTGATACAGTATCGTATCAATGGCTATTGTCGACCATTTGCAAATGTTTTGCATTAATTTTTATCACGCTTTTCTTCTTCTAAACAGTATTTTTTATACCTTTGTGTTTCGCTTACTGGTAACATTGCCGGCGTTTTTTTACTCTCGAGGAATTTACGTGTCTGACCCAAAGCAATCACTTAGCTACAAAGACGCCGGTGTTGATATCGACGCTGGAAACGCCCTAGTAGAACGCATTAAATCTGTTTCAAAATCAACTCAACGCCCTGAGGTACAAGGCGGATTAGGAGGATTTGGTGCTTTATGTTCATTGCCTCAAAAGTATAAAAACCCTTTATTAGTGTCGGGCACTGACGGTGTTGGCACCAAATTGCGCCTCGCTATGGACCACAATCGCCACGACGGCATCGGCATCGACTTGGTCGCTATGTGCGTAAATGACCTTATTGTTCAAGGCGCAGAGCCGTTGTTCTTCTTAGACTATTACGCAACAGGCAAGCTTGATGTTGACACAGCGGCTACTGTTGTCACCGGTATAGGTGAAGGTTGCAAGTTAGCTAACTGTGCATTAATTGGCGGCGAAACCGCAGAAATGCCAGGCATGTATCATGGAAACGATTACGACGTAGCAGGTTTTTGTGTAGGTGTAGTAGAAGCCGATGACGTCATCGACGGCACTAGAGTAAAGGCAGGCGATAAGCTGATCGCGTTAGGTTCTTCTGGTCCCCATTCAAACGGTTATTCACTCATTCGTAAAATAATAGAGGTCGCAAAAGTAGATACAACAGAATTACTGCAAGGTAAACCCGTTATCGAACATTTGCTAGCACCCACCAAGATATACGTAACTCAAGTACTGAAACTATTAGAGACGTATAATGTTAACGCGATTTCGCACATCACTGGCGGTGGTTTTTGGGAAAACATTCCGCGTGTACTCCCCAACGGTATATGCGCCAATATAGACAGTACAACATGGCAATGGCCAGAGATTTTTACGTACTTAAAAGAAAAAGGTAATGTAACTGAACATGAAATGTACAGAACGTTTAACTGCGGTGTTGGTTTGATGATGGCAGTTGACGCCAGTATTGCCGATGAGATAGTCGCGTTTATGAACGACTTAGGTGAAAATGCTTGGGTAATTGGCGAACTGAGTGAAATAAGCCCTGAAGGGCCAAAAGACGACGTTATTATTGCTTAATTCGAATGGGCCTAATGACGCAATCCACAATGAAAAATATCGTTATTTTAGTATCGGGTGCTGGTTCTAATGCACAAGCCATCATTGACGCTTGTGCAAATGGCCAAATTAACGGTCGAGTGCTTGCTGTTATATCAAACGTACCTGAGGTGTATGCGCTTGAACGCGTTGCTTTGCACAATCAATCTTCTCCCCATAAAATTGATGGCATCACTTTAAATCATAAAGATTTTAAAAAACGCGAAGAGTTTGATAATGCTTTAGCAAGCAAAGTGGCGAGTTATTCACCTGATGTAGTGGTTTTAGCTGGCTTCATGCGAATATTAAGCGAGCGTTTCGTTGACCAATTTACTGGGATGCTATTTAATATTCATCCCTCTTTGTTACCTTTGTATCCTGGCCTGCATACACATCAAAAAGCCCTTCACAATAACGACAACTACCATGGCTGCTCGATTCATTTTGTCAGTGCTGAACTAGACGGTGGACCCGTGGTCCTACAGTCTAGAATAAAGATAGCTGATGATGACAATGAGCAAAGCTTAGCGTTTCGTGTTGCACAGCGAGAGTGGTTAATTTATCCTTTGTTAATAAGTTGGTTTTGTGACGACAGATTGTACTTACAAAATGACCAAGTATTCTTTGACAATAATAAAATAGATAAACAAGGATTATGCTATGAGGACCTCACGATTTAGGCAGAAAGGCTTTTATAGAGAAAAATCAGCAGGTCTGAAGAAAACGTTTTCAAGCGCCATGGCTTTGTTATTTACCACGATAGCAATGGCACTATATTCACAATCCAGCGCATTTGCCACAAGTTTTGCGGTTTCAAAAGAGCTTTCAAAATACGATAGTCTACGCACGTTTGATGCTCGTTATATCGCTTATCGCTCCGGTAACGATATTGGAACCGCCCTGTTAAAACTCGATTTGGCAGAACAAGGCACTCTTTCTGCTGAGTCAATCGATAAAGCACAGCAGTTGTATTCACTGACCTACGAGTCTAAAGTTAAGCGATTCTTTTTATCCGACAAACGGTTTGAACAAACTTTTTTCATTTCTGATAACGACGCCCTCCTCCCCATACAATATGAATACAAGCGAACAGGTACCGGCCCAAACAAGGCTTTAAAACTTGCTTTTGACGAGCGCAATAACAAGATTGTTGTGGACAACACCAACACGCTCGAATGGGATGGCGAATTTGATAATCAATTATTTAGAATCGATTTACCCAAACGATTAGCAAGTGGTATTAAGCAAACGGAGTACGACTTTATTAATTATAGGGGTGAAAAGCGCCGCTACGAACTCGAGGTGGTAGAGACTGAAAATTTGGCCATTCCTTACGGACAATTACAAGCAATTAAAGTGAAAATTAATCGAGAATCAAATAGCCGAGTAACCTATGCTTGGTTTGCGCCGAGTCTTAACTATAACCTCGTTCGATTACAACAATTCAAAGACGGCAAAGAGCAAGGTGACATTCAGCTTAGTTCATTTGATTATCTGGGCACAGAATAAGACCTAATCGGGCGATAGTTTGTTGCTATTTTAATTACATCATCTGCATCTCTATTGTTACTTAGTAGTGCGCTTATTATAGATTACCGACGTAAACAACATATTATAACTGTGTAAATAAGAATGCGCTGAAAACTTGATTTTTGGCCTTATTGGCGTTACCTTCTTAATATCTGGTCAGACCTCAGGAGACAATATGTCAGATTTAATGTGGTTTTTAATTGTATTAGCAGTTTTTGGCGTGGTTGCTTACCAACGCTATTCTTTATCAACAAGCTTAACTGCACTTGCAGCCACGATGGTTGTTGGCACCATTTTTGGCAGTATAGGCTTTTTGGGTTGGATTTTATTTTTAGCAATTGCCGTTCCTATTGCGTACAAGCCTTTCCGACTAGATTATATTTCGACTAAATTACTCGCGTTTTATAAGTCAGTGTCGCCAGAAATGTCGACAACTGAGCAAGAGGCTATTGATGCTGGTACAGTCTGGTGGGACGGAGAGTTATTTAGCGGTAAACCCGACTGGCAGAAATTACATGGCATAGCGCAACCTCGCCTAACAGTAGAGGAACAAGCGTTTCTTGATGGCCCGTGTGAAACAGTCTGCTCTATGGTAAACGAATGGCAAATCAATCATGTTGACGCTGATTTATCAGACGAAATTTGGGATTACTTAAAGGAACATAAGTTCTTTGCGATGATCATTGAGAAAAAATACGGAGGTCTAGAGTATTCTGCATATGCCCAGTCAAGAGTATTACAAAAACTAGCAGGCGTAAGCGCTGTGTTATCTTCTACTGTAGGGGTTCCGAACTCGTTAGGCCCCGGTGAGTTATTACAGCACTATGGCACACAAGAGCAACAAGACTATTATTTACCTAGGCTAGCAAGAGGCGAAGAAATACCTTGTTTTGCGCTCACTAGCCCTGAAGCAGGCTCAGACGCTGGTGCCATTCCAGACTTTGGAATTGTGACTAAAGGTGAATTTGAAGGCGAAGAAGTATTGGGTATGCGCCTGACTTTTTCTAAACGCTACATCACGCTTGCACCTGTTGCAACAGTGGTTGGCCTAGCGTTTAAACTCGAAGACCCCGATGGTTTACTTGGTGATCAAAAAGATTTAGGCATCACTTGTGCTCTTATTCCTCGCGACACTAAAGGTCTTGAAATTGGCCGTCGTCACTTCCCTCTTAATGTGCCATTCCATAATGGTCCTGTAAAAGGACAAGACGTGTTTGTACCATTAAGCTACATCATTGGTGGTGAGAAAATGGCCGGCAAAGGCTGGCGCATGCTGATGGAGTGCTTGTCGGTAGGTCGCTGTATTACGCTGCCGTCGTCTGCTGCAGGTGGCGCCAAACAACTCGCACTAACCACAGGTGCTTATTCTCGCATTCGTCGTCAGTTCCGTATGCCTATAGGTCAAATGGAAGG
>CAZXTD010000221.1:0-5897 GCA_964643575.1 uncultured Glaciecola sp.
TCAGGGTTGAACCACTTAACTGTGCCTGTAACTTTAGACATGTAAACCTCAAATAAATAAACTAAAACGCGCAACAATTTGCGCAATAAACATTCTGTGAGAGCGCTTTGAAGATTTTTATAACTTAGGAATAACTATGTGACACTGGAACAACTGGTGATACAAGAGGTTATATACACGTTTAAACGAATCTAAAAAACAGATCTTACTGAATTCTTAAGAAGTGTAGCACAAATTCAAAAACTTACACATAAAAGCGGTATTTTTTTGAAAAAATAAAACACGGGCCTCGTTGCAGCACTTTAATACTATGCAGGGAATAGGCCCGGGCTTCTAGAAAACTATGGGCGCAGTGCCCTGTCGCCCCTAGCGATGCCGCATACACCCGTACGTGCTGATTCAGTAATTTCAGCACACTGTCCCATTACGTCGGCAAACGCAGTGAGCTTGTCACTCGTACCAGTAATTTCAACGGTATAGTGCTGAGAGGTGACGTCTAAGATACGTGCTCTAAAAATATCAACATTCCGTTTCACTTCTGCTCTGGCGATTTCAGTACGAGTTGCCACCTTGATCAGCATCAACTCGCGCTCTACATGTGGTGCTTCAGCAAGTTCTGTGACACGCAAAACATCAATTAGCTTGTTAACTTGTTTGGTAATCTGCTCGGTAACCTTGTCATCAGCTTCGGTGATTATTGTTAAACGAGACAAACTCGCATCAGAAGTGGGAGCAACACACAAAGAGTCAACGTTGTACCCACGTTGAGAGAACACACCAACGATACGAGATAAAGAACCCGGTGCGTTTTCCATTAAAACTGAAATAATTCTTCTCATTAGGTGCGCTCCGTCTTACTCAACCGCATGTCGTCCATTGCGCCGTACTTTATTTGCATCGGATATACGTGTTCGTTTTGATCGACCAAAATATCCATAAATACCAAACGGCTTTTTTCAGCAAAGCAACGTTCTAATGCACCGTCTAGCTCACTGAGTTTGTCAACTTTAATGCCAATGTGACCATACGACTCGGCTAGTTTTACAAAGTCGGGCATAGAGTCCATATAAGAATGAGAATGCCTACCTTTGTAATTCATATCTTGCCACTGCCTAACCATACCTAAAGCGCGGTTATTAAGTGAAATAATCTTAATTGGTAAGTTGTACTGCAAACAGGTAGATAGCTCTTGTATGTTCATCTGTATGCTACCATCTCCGGTAATTACAACTGAGCAAGCTTCAGGATGAGCAAATTGCACTCCCATTGCGGCTGGTAGGCCAAAGCCCATTGTACCGAGGCCGCCAGAGTTTATCCATTGACGAGGCTTCGCATAAGGGTAGTATAACGCAGCGAACATCTGGTGTTGACCCACATCAGAGCTAATATAAGCTTCGCCATTTGTGTGCTGATACACAGCCTCAATGACTTTTTGCGGCTTGATTGTTTCAGTGCCTTGCTCGTACTTCAAGCATTGAACAGCGCGCCATTGTGAAATCTGATCCCACCAAGGCGCTAACTTGCTAACTTGCGCTTGTCTATCAATGTCGCCTAACTTATCTAGAAGTTGCTGAACGACTTTATCGACCGACCCTACCACCGGTATGTGCGCATTAACGGTTTTAGAAATTGATGCAGGATCAATATCCACGTGAATAATATCGGCATGAGGGCAGAATTTTTCTACATTATTTGTCACTCGGTCGTCAAAACGTGCACCTAAGGCAACGATGCAGTCAGCGTTGTGCATACACTTGTTTGCTTCTAACAAGCCATGCATACCTAACATACCAACAAATTGTTTGTGTACACCAGAAAACGCACCTAAGCCCATGAGTGTGCAGGTTACCGGCGCGTTTAACTTTTCTGCCAGTTCAGTCACTAAATTTTGCGCTTCAGCGGTAATAGCACCGCCACCCACATATAAAATGGGTCGTTTAGCTTGAAGAATGCTTTTACATGCTTTGCTAATTTGTTTGTTATGACCCTTTGTCGTCGGGTTGTATGAGCGCATAGTCACATCAGTCGGAAACACATATTCATGCTGGTCTTGCACATTGACGAGATCTTTTGGCAAGTCAACAACAACAGGGCCTGGGCGGCCGGTGTTGGCAATGTAGTAAGCTTTCGCTATCGCCATCGGTATATCGGTTGCTTTCTTCACAAGGAAGCTGTGCTTAACTACTGGGCGAGAACAACCCACCATATCGGTTTCTTGAAACGCATCTTCACCAATGTGCATAGACGGTACTTGGCCAGAAAGCACCACCATCGGGATAGAATCCATATAAGCAGTGGCAATACCAGTCAGCGTATTCGTTGCTCCGGGGCCTGAGGTAACAAGCACTGTGCCCGTTTTACCAGTAGAGCGAGCATAACCATCCGCCATATGAGCTGCGGCTTGTTCGTGTCTTACCAGCACGTGCTTCACTTCGTCTTGTGCAAACAAGGCATCGTAAATATCTAAAACTGCACCGCCGGGATAACCGAATACATGGGTAACACCAATATCTTTTAGGGCCTCTACTACCATAGCGGCGCCTGACATCATTCTCACCTGAATGACTCCTTACATTAGATTGATTTAAAAAGGGTTGTGACTTCGCAAGGAATATACCTTAGGAAAAGCAAAGAAAAAACACCAAAAATGCAGAAAGTGAGATATTTATCCTAAAAAACTACATTTTTAGGATAAATAATCTAAATTGTAGCGGGATTTATGGATAGTATGCGGCTATCTATCCTATTAATCGTCTAAATTAATATCGATATCGTCGATATCACTAACGAGTTCATCGTCTACATTGTTTGATTGCGTTTTTTTCGTACCGTAAATACTACCAGTTTTCGGACGATTAATCCGCTTTTGATATTTAATCCATGCACGTTGGGCTGTATTTTCGGGTTCAATTCGGCCGTGCGCAACGTTTAAGTAGGCAAAGTCTTCGTCATCACTAGGGGATATATGCCCATCGACTAACGCTGCAATTAAACAACCGTAATCACTTAAAGCACGGCTTTCCGAAATAGAAAAATCGCCAGACCGAGAGAAACCATAAGGGTAATTTTTAGAATCGCTAAATACTTTTTGTAGCAAGCTACTTTTTGAAAGAGATTGATTAGACATAGTAAAACTCCGAAGTTGCACTGATAAAAACGAGTGCGACACAATAACAACAACGTTAAGCAGTATATGGCGCGTGATAGCTTGTTCAGCCTATGCTCGCATGACGCCATTTTTGCAACTTTTACTCTTCAAATCTCATACTGTCAACACAATAATGCGCTTAATACATCTAAATTCTAAATCTTAAAAAAAGTGTCATAAATAAACATATAACGAGGTGCTGTGTGAACGGTTTACTCTCTCTTTAGTTCATTCAACTAAGCCAGTAAAAAATCTCGTTTTTCATAGAGTGATTAGCTGCGTTTTGTCACCCATGCCCAATTCATTTGACAAATTATAGGCTCTTCACCACTTTCGTCGCTAACTACTACGTCAACAATAATATCGCCCTTGTCTTGTGACTGCATTATTTCTATTTGCGTATCCGTCACTCGGGCAACGGCGGTCATATCGCCTTCAGAGCGTCTAACATATTTTAAATCCATCGACTTAATTAGAGGAAGCTTGTCACCCGGTAAATTAATACCCACAACAAAACCTGTTGCCGACTCAGCAAGCAAGGCCATAGTGGCTGCGTGTACCTGTCCTATGTGATTTCTGACTTTCGTTCTATTTTTGACGAAAAAGGTGACCGTTTGTAAATCGGTATCCAATATTTGCAACTTGGTCGTGCCAACTAGTTTAACTTTGTATCTGAAAACAAAGGTTAAAAGGCGCATGCCTATCCAGTGAGGATAAGACAATGCTCTTTCGGCAAACTTACGAAGAGGGTTAGGACTTGGCTTGGTTATTGGCATGGTTACTCCAAAATTTTGTTAACACCGCCCAACTGGTCAGATGTGTTTAAGTCTGTGGAGTATAACACTATTTCTAGGTCCTGCAATTTAGGAAAGACTGCAGGACTTTTTTAGAGTCTTAAATAAGCTCCTAAATCACTTAACAAAACAAGCTTAATCGATTAAGCTTAACAAATTAATTTTAGTAAACATGATGTAATTATCATGTTAACGCCTTGCGCATATTTTAGTCTCGCCGCAAAGTTGTATAAAGGTAGAACATATGAATTATCAACAAGAAAGCCTCAAAACACTCAAAAGGATATTGTCTGAACTAGGTCTTAAAGATTTAAAAAAAGCAGATAAAGCTGTTTTTATTGAACGTCTAACGCAAAATTTTGAAAACCTGTTCACACACTATTATGAAGTGTATGGCGCTCAGTACGATTTTTACTTTCACCTGCAACAACTCGTTTTGCGCTTAGCGCAGAGCTTTTCTGAACGTGGACAAGCACTAAAAGAGAAAGACGAACTTAAGCTTACTGATCCAAATTGGTATAAAAAAGAAAATATGCTGGGAATGGCTTGCTACGTCGATTTATTTGGTGGGAACTTTGAGGCACTCGAGAAGCGAATACCGTACCTGAAGTCAATTGGCATCACATATCTTCATCTAATGCCTTTATATAAGTCTCCTGACGGAGACAGCGATGGCGGCTATGCGGTTTCTGATTATCGTCAAACGGCAAGCCACCTAGGCAGCCTTGAAGAACTTAAACATTTGGCCCATGCTCTGCAAAAAGCGGGCATTAATCTTGTTCTTGATTTTGTCTTTAATCATACTTCTGACGAACACGAATGGGCAATAAAGGCCAAACAAGGCCATCCAACTTTTCAACACTATTATTATATGTTCGACGATAAAACAATCCCAAATCAATACGAGCAAAACCTTAGAGAAATATTCCCACAAGTCCGAAGAGGCAACTTTACGTTTGACCAAACAAGTCAAAAATGGGTGTGGACAACCTTTAACAACTTCCAGTGGGATTTAAATTACAGTAACCCTGAAGTATTCAATGCTATCTGCTCAGAAATGCTGTTTTTAGCGAATATTGGATGTGACGCACTTCGCCTAGATGCTTTAGCCTTTATTTGGAAAGAAATGGGAACAAATTGCGAGAATCAAGAAAAGGCGCATACCTTGATTAAAGCCTTCAATAGTTGCTTGCAAATATCTGCACCCGCGGTGGTGTTTAAGAGCGAAGCAATTGTTCACCCCGACGAAGTCATCAAATATATAGACCCACAAGAGTGCCAGTTATCGTACAACCCGCTCTTGATGGCTTTGATTTGGAACAGTCTTGCCACACGTAAGACTCGCTTACTCACCGCATCAATGCAAAAAACAGGTAATATTAACACACAATGCACTTGGGTTAATTACGTACGTTGTCACGATGATATAGGTTGGACCTTTGACGATGATGTAGCGGCCAATTTAGGTATTAACGGTAATGATCACCGCTACTTTCTTAATCAATTTTATACCGGGCGCTTTGAAGGAAGCTTTGCCTCGGGTGTAGCGTTTGGTGAAAACCCAAGTACTGGCGACTGCAGAGTATGTGGCAGCTTAGCGTCGTTGTGCGGCCTTGAAAAAGCAATCGAATCAGATGATGAAAACGCGATAAGCTTGGCTACACGTCGAATTATGCTAGTTCATTCAGTCATATTGAGTATTGGCGGTATTCCACTGATATACGCAGGCGACGAGCTCGGCCTAACAAATGATTATAGTTATGAAAACGAAAAGAGTAAAAAAGCCGACCAACGCTGGGTGCACAGAATCGAAGTAAGCGATGAAGACATCAAAAAGTCGCCGAATGAAGAGATAAGCACTGCACTTTCTGAACTATTTGAAATTCGCACCCAAAATCCAATTTTTGGCCAATCACAAACGCATAACCTAGATGCAACCAATCATCACTGCATTC
>CAZXTD010000222.1:0-5890 GCA_964643575.1 uncultured Glaciecola sp.
TCAAAAGTATGTATCGTAACTGGTAAGCGTCCTGCGGTTGGAAATAACCGTTCACACGCTAGAAACGCGACTCGTCGTCGTTTTTTACCGAACCTTCACTCTCACCGTTTTTGGGTAGAGAGCGAGAGCCGCTTTGTAAAACTTCGTGTATCGACTAAAGGTATGCGTATAATCGACAAAAAAGGGATCGACTCAGTATTATCTGACATTCGCGCCCGTGGCGAGAAAATCTAAAGGAACTCATTATGCGTGATAAAATTAAATTAGTATCAAGTGCGGGAACGGGTTTTTACTACACGACCGACAAAAACAAGCGTAATATGCCGGGCAAAATGGAAATCAAAAAGTTTGATCCAAAAGTACGCCAGCACGTGATGTTCAAGGAAGCAAAAATTAAGTAAGCAGTGCGTTCACGTTGTGCAAACCTTGTTTGTGCATGTGAGCAAATGTGATTTTGTCTCCACATTGCTTGCCCGAAAAACCCAGTATTGGTCTCCATTACTGGGTTTTTTAGTGTTTGAGTGTGTAGATTCAATAAACTGCGTTAAGCTATTACTACAATGTTTAGTTTTGAGTAAGAAAAAGGTAAGCCAACCGCTATGTTAAGAATGTCGCAACGCACGTGGAATAATGTGCTCATTTTTATTGTGATAGCCATGATCCTCG
The DNA here is from genome assembly GCA_964643575.1 of uncultured Glaciecola sp. Taxonomy (GTDB): domain Bacteria; phylum Pseudomonadota; class Gammaproteobacteria; order Enterobacterales; family Alteromonadaceae; genus Glaciecola. Next base: position 667 of record CAZXTD010000222.1, read on the forward strand.
CGCTAAACATCGATAAATTTACCGCTGATGACGGTCCGCATGCGCGTTTAGTGGTGCCCGAAGGCGAGTTTATTCTTAACTTATCAATAAACCAAGTTGCAATAGAAAAGGCAGGCCAGCAGTGGCGTGTTAATCGGGCCGGCGTGCAACCCAGCACTCAACCAAGCCCCGAACAGCTGCAATCGTTAGTGTCGGCTTGGCAGCAAACGTATATTACTCCAGCAGGGATAGAGTTTGATGCCGCTACGTTTGCTAACCCTGATTCGCTTGTCATACTTGAACTAGCTGGTAAGCCTGAGCCTATCGTAGTCGCGCTTAAAATTGTAGAAGAGCAGTTGTTCTTGATTTTAGATAAACAGGTCTACATACTTAATTCTCCTAGTATCAAAAAGCTATTAGAGCCGATAGTTGACGTTAAACTCTAAACCCGCAGAGCCTCCCAAATTATGCCTGAGTTACCCGAAGTAGAAGTTACGCGCCTAGGAATATCGCCCCACTTGATTGGGCAGACAATTCGTAAAGTTCATGTACATCAACGGCAGCTTCGCTGGCTAGTGCCTGAGCAGGTGCATTTAAGCGAGGGCCTTACAATTAAAGATGTGACTCGCCGAGCCAAGTACTTATTTATTCATACTGATGCGGGAGATATGGTGTTGCACCTCGGTATGTCGGGTAAAATGCGCGTAGTAGACACTAACTTAGCGCGCCAAAAGCACGATCATTTAGAAATTGAATTAGACAACGGCAAAAAGCTAGTGTTAAACGATGCGCGGCGTTTTGGTAGTTGTTTGTGGCAAGACCCAACCGACACTGAGCCCTTGTCGATACTCGCCAAACTCGGCCCAGAGCCCCTAAGTGAAGACTTTGACGGTAGGCGTTTATATGAAAAAAGCCGAGGCCGTAACTCGCCAGTAAAAAGTTTTATTATGGATAATGCAGTGGTCGTCGGTGTCGGTAATATCTATGCCAACGAGAGTTTGTTTAATACCGGCATAGACCCGCGGCGCGCAGCAGGAAAGGTAAGCTTAAAGCGTTATCTTGTATTAGGTGAAGAAATCAAAAAAGTGCTCGCAAAAGCAATTCAACAAGGCGGCACTACTTTAAAAGACTTTGCCCAAGCAGATGGTAACCCTGGGTACTTTGCCCAGCATTTACATGTATATGGCAGAGCAGGAGAAGAATGTGACAATTGCCGAGCTATTATCAAGTCGAAAGTAATAGGGCAAAGGAATACCTTCTTCTGTACAGTTTGTCAGCGCTAACTAGGGTAGTGCTAAAAAGCAGCAAATAGAGCCTATTTTGTCGCCAATCGCTCTTTAAGTGCAGCGTACACCGTTGGGTGGCAAAACTGCGAAACATCGCCTTTATGTAGGGCCACTTCTTTAACTAAAGTCGACGATATAAACGAGTTTTCTTCAGAGGGCGTTAAAAACACGCTTTCAAGGTCGGGGTTTAGGCGTCTGTTCATATTCGCAAGTTGAAACTCATATTCAAAATCGCTAACAGCACGTAAACCTCTAATTAAAATGTCGGCGTCGTTTTGTTTTGCAAACTCAGCTAATAAGCCAGTAAAACCGGTCACTTTCACGTTATCAAGGTGCGAACACACGCCTTTAATTAAGCCTACGCGTTCATCAAGCGTAAACAAGGGTCGTTTGCTCGGGTTAGACGCAATCGCGACAATGACTTCATCAAACATATTCGCTGCACGTTCTATTAAGTCGGCGTGGCCGTTGGTAATAGGATCGAATGTACCCGGATAAATTGCGCGGTGATGAGCCATGTGTAGCTGTCCTTAATGGGGTTTGCGTGTCACGTTTAGTAAGCACAATAACTAACTTACGCCCTTATAAGCAAATTATTCAGTAACAAAATGCCCGATCAGCGACTAAATGACTATATTCTCGACGCTCGAGGCTATAGAATTACACTATTATAAATTAACGAGTTACAAAAGTTTCAAGGACGGTTTGTGGTTTTTATCCGCGTCATCGCTATTCTATTTTCGCTAAGTTTTTTGGCAATACATCAAAATGCCAGTGCTTCTGCATTTTTAGGCACACAAGACAAACAACTGCACTACGACTTACAAACCTTGGTTGAGTGGGGTTATCTCGACCTTGCGGTAAGCTCGTATCCGGTGGCTTGGAAAGGCGTAGCAATTAGCCTTGACGATATATCGCCCGACGGTATGCCGTTTAGGCCGCGCCAGGCTTACTTGCGATTAAAACACTATTTGTCGCTTAATAGACAACAATTAAACCGCCGCTTTTTAACACTGCAAGGCGCAACCGACGAAGTCCGTTTGCGCAGCTTTGACGATGGCGTTGAAGAAACCGGTAAAGCGTCGGTATCTACCGAGTTTTATGCGGGCAGATGGTCTGGTCAGGTTACGGCTAATTACGTCAAAGGCGGCGAAAGTAACTTCGATAATAGTTTTATCGCTTATCAGTACGGCAACTGGAACCTACGCGCAGGTTCGCTCGACCAGTGGTGGGGTCCAGCGCAATCATCTAGCCTAATCATGAGCAATAATACGCGCCCTATTAAAGCACTGGCTTTGTCTCGGTCTGTTAACACAGCAACTCAAAGCTCTTGGCTAAGCTGGATGGGCCCGTGGTATTTTTCTACCCAAATGGGACAGCTCGAAGATAGCCGCGCAAACCCCAAAACGAAAATCTTTATGAACCGCTTTAACGCGAGGCCTTTTAAAGGCTTCGAATTTGGTGTGTCGTGGACCGCAATGTGGGGCGGTGAAGGCCAGCCGCAAAGCGTCGAGAGTTTGATAGAAGTCATCACCCTGCAAAGCATATGCCCGCGCTCGGTAGGTGATTGCAGTAACGGCGGCAAGTCAAAACGTGGCAGTCATATTGCGGCTATTGATTTTAGTTATACAACACAATTTTTAAACCGCCCATGGACGTTTTATTTGCAACGAGCGGGCGAAAACGCAAACAACACAGAGCAACTTACCGACAATGCTAAGCTTATGGGTTTTTCAACCTATGTCGACAACACCAAAGTCTTTATGGAATACAGCAACACCATTTTAAATTGTACCGACGGCGTTGTGGGTAGCTCAGATTGTTTGTACGAAGACAGCGAGTACACCGACGGTTATCGTGCCTACGGACGCACATTTGGTAGTACTTTTGACAGTGACGCTAAACAAGTAACCATTGGCGCTAATATTCGCTTGCGCGGCGGCGAAATGGCTGAAGTTTATATTCGAAGCGCTAAACTCAACGAAGACGGTCGTCGTCCATCACCGGTATTAACTGCAGACAGTGCCGAAGACCTTATTGAAGTGTCTGGTTTTTATCAAAAACCCATGGGGGCATGGTTGATAAAAGCGGGTGGGTCAATTGCAAGTAGGCGCTATCCGACTATCGATAACGAAGTCGATATTGTAGGGTATGTAAAAGCCCAGTATGCGTTTTAATCAGTAGGGAAACCAACATGAATGCTCCGTCTTCCGTTTTTGCCGCACTCAATCAGTATTTTGATAAAATTTACGTGATAACGCTTGAGGGCTGCGACGACAGGCAAGACAGTATTAAATCGCATTTTAGCGGTTTAAATTACAGTTTTTGGCCGGGTACCGACAAACGTAAGCTCCCTAGCAATGTGCAAAACGACCCTTCACTTTACGATGATGCAATGCATAAAAACACCAAGCGCACGAGCCGATCGATGAGTTTAGGCGAGTATGCTTGCGCATGTTCACATCGCAGTATTTATGAAGATGTTGTCGCTAATAATTATGAACGCGTGCTGATTTTTGAAGATGACGCTATCCCTTTGCTTGGGCGCTTAAGTGAATTTAGCGTTGAAATGGCGACATTGCCAAGCGACTGGGATGTGGTGTTGTTTGATTATTATGACCATCAGTTGCCTTCATTTAAAACTTCCCTCAAGCAAAGTATATATCGTTTATATCAAGCCTTACACATAGCCAATTGGCACAAAGTGTCGCCAACCTTGTTAAGCCATCTGCCCATGCGTGAATTTAATGAGTATTTTTATTTACCGGGCAAGCTTTCAGGCGCGCATGCCTATGCTGTATCGAACAAAGCAGCTAAAGCCTATGTGGAATATCAAACACCTGTCATCTTGCAAGCTGACCGAATTTTCTACTATTACTCTCAGTACAAAACGCTAAAAGAGTTTGCGTTGAAAGATGCTATGTTTGGACGCGGTGAAGTTTCTGAAATATCAACGATTGGCGTGCACAATCCTGAAAAGAAAGCCTTTTAATAAGCTTTTTATTTGGCTTTAAAGCCCGCGAGCAAGGCTGAAAAGTTATCGGCTTGGTAGTGATATTGGCTTTGTAGCTTTTGTTGTTTATTTAACGACCGCTCTAAGCGCTCTAGATTAGCCTGCTTCCAATCATTTCCTTGTTTTATCTCGCACTTATCAAAATCGATTAAATGTACTTCGCTACTTTGTAGCAAGATGTTCTTAACATTCAAATCGTAATGGCAAACTTGGGCATCGTGCATGCGGCGGATTTCTTGTCCGATGCCTTCCCATATTTCGTTGTCTATGCTTTGTTTTTGTAGCAAGCTGTCGAGTTCTGCTGCATCTTGGATAACTTCGGTGATAATGGCTGCACGATAAGTTAGGCCTTTGCGTTTAACCAAGCCGGCAACCGGCACAGGAACGTTCACGCCTTTTTGTTTTAAGTAGCTCAAAACGTTAAGTTCTTGATAACAGCGTGTATTTTTTAAACCATTATAGATAAAACCACTTTTTGAGATTTTCGCGACTGCGCCGCCTCTATAATAGAATCTCAGTGCGAGTAAGCGTTCACTCCATCTGAAAAAATATACCGTGCCACGGCCTGTTAATTCGCGTTTAATTAGCTTGTTATCACGCAAGTATGATGGTTCAAAACAGTCAGTGGTTATTTTCTTTTCACTCAGGGTTTTGTGGGTATTGTTCTCGCTGTCCGTGCTCTCTTTTTTTGCCAAGGTTAGCAATACGCTGTTACCGTCTTTGCTTTTTTCTGCTTGAATAAGGCCATCGTGGGCATTTATTTCGGACATTTTTTGTTATTAAACCTCGTAAACCTTAGGCTTTTGCATTCCTCAAAAACCTCGTCATTATCGCGAAGGCGATAGTCTCCTTAACAGCATAGCAAATTCAAGCAGAGTTGTTAGCCCGTCGTTATAATCGAAGCCAAATATTGTCATTCCTGAGGCGTCAGGAATCTCCTTGGAAC
>CAZXTD010000223.1:0-5890 GCA_964643575.1 uncultured Glaciecola sp.
GCCGAAGTACTGCTTAATCATCTCTATTCGTTAACCCAATTGCAAACTGTGTTTGGTATTAACATGGTTGCCCTTGACAAAACACAGCCAAAAGTCTTTAACTTAAAAGAAGTGCTCGAAAGTTTTGTATTACACCGCCGCGAGGTAGTAACTCGCCGCACAGTATATGAACTTAAAAAGGCGCGAGACCGTGCGCATATTCTCGAAGGTTTAGCGATAGCCTTAGTCAACATCGACCCTATCATTGAGATGATAAAGCGTTCTAACAGCCCTAGCGATGCAAAAGCATCACTTATTGCACAAGGTTGGGATTTAGGTGACGTAGCTCAAATGCTCGAACGTGCTGGTGATGACTCGTCTCGTCCCGATTGGTTAGGTGACGAATACGGCATAAGAGATGGTCAATATTTCTTAACTGAAGAACAAGCGCAAGCCATACTTGATTTGCGTTTAAATAAATTGACAGGTCTCGAACATGACAAAATACTCGATGAATATCGCGGGTTAATCGACATTATTGCTGAGCTACTCGAAATACTAGGTAGTTCGGTAAGACTAATGGAAGTAATTACCGAAGAACTCGAAAAAATACGTGACGAATATGGTGACGAGCGTCGTACCGAAATTACAGCTGCAAGCCACGATATAGACATCGAAGATTTAATTGAGCGTGAAGAGGTTGTTGTTACCTTATCGCGCGAAGGCTACGTTAAATATCAAAAACTGTCTGATTACGAAGCACAGCGCAGAGGCGGTAAAGGTAAGTCTGCGACTAAGATGAAAGACGAAGACTTTATTGAACGACTGTTAGTAGCAAATACCCACGACCATATATTGTGTTTTTCCACAAGAGGGCGCTTGTATTGGTTGAAAGTATATCAGTTGCCATTAGCGAGCAGGAACGCTCGAGGCCGACCTATCGTCAATATTCTACCTTTAGAAGAAAACGAGCGTATTACAGCTATATTGCCGATTCAGGAATTTGAAGCGGGTAAATTTGTCTTTATGGCGACTGCTAACGGAACGGTAAAGAAAACCGAACTAACTCACTATTCTCGACCACGGGCAAACGGCATAATTGCTGTTAACCTGAATGACGGTGATGAACTCATTGGTGTTGACCTTACTGATGGCCAAAGTGAAATTATGTTGTTCTCGGACGCAGGCAAAGTTGTTCGCTTCAGTGAAGAGCAAGTTAGAGCTATGGGCAGAACCGCATCAGGCGTTCGCGGAATCAGAATAGCCGATTCCGAACGCGTTGTATCTTTGATTGTTCCTAATTCAGAAGACGATATCTTAACCGCTACTGAAAACGGTTATGGTAAGCGCACGCCGGTGTCCGAATATCCAGCAAAGAGCCGCGCTACTAAAGGGGTGGTGTCAATAAAAGTGTCTGAACGAAACGGCCTTGTGGTAGGCGCTGTTCAAGTTGAAGAAAGTAACGAAATGATGCTAATTAGCGACCAAGGTACATTGGTAAGAACCCGTGTCGCTGAAGTTTCGCGTGTTGGTCGAAATACGCAAGGTGTGCGTCTGATAAAAACAGGGACTGACGAGCGTGTTGTTGGCTTGCAAAAAATAGAAGAAGTCATTGATGACGTAACTGTTGAGCTTGATGAAGACGGCAATCCTATTGTAATTGAAGCAAGTGATGAAGATGCAAAAAACGCTGCTTCACCTGCATCTGAACAAGGTGATAATGGCGCCGCTAATACAGGCGAGTCAACAGACGATTCAACAGGTGATGAGTAGGTTTAATCACTCTAGTTATAGTCTTTAGGTGTTTATGTAGCCTATCATTGTAATTACATATGAATAATTGCAAGTTGACTGAATAAAGTCTTGAAGTTAAAACGTTGATAAGCAGCAAAGGTTAGCCTTCGCTGCTTTTTTGTGAAAGGACAATTTATGAGTGTGTTTAATTTTAGTGCTGGCCCTGCCGCTTTGCCAAAAGCTGTTATGCAAAAAGCGCAGACTGAGTTTTTAGATTGGGATCATCACGGCACGTCTGTCATGGAAATGAGCCACAGAGGCAAGCCGTTCATGGCAGTTGCTGAAAAAGCTGAAGCTGATTTACGCACACTTTTAGCCGTACCCGATAATTACAAAGTACTGTTTTTGCAAGGTGGCGGCAGAGGACAATTTTTTTCAGTCCCGCTTAATTTAACAAAGCGCGGCAATTTGGCGCAGCACTTAGTGTCGGGACAATGGTCTGAAATTGCCGTAACTGAAGCTGCCAAGTATATGAAGAGCGAAGTAGTGGGGCGCAACTACATAGAAAACGGAAAAATTAGTGTGGCAGCGCAAAGCCAATGGCAGCTTAACCCAAGTGCTGCATATTTTCATTATTGCCCAAATGAAACCGTCGATGGTATTGAGATTGATTGGGTGCCAAAAACCGGCGATGTGCCACTAGTCGCAGATATGTCTTCGAATATATTATCCAGACAAATCAATGTAAGTGACTATGGAATCTTATATGCAGGTGCGCAAAAAAATATTGGCCCATCTGGCTTAGCACTTGTTATTGTTCGTGATGATTTAATTGGTCTTGAACGCGATGATACGCCTGCTATATACAGTTATGCCGAACAAGCAAAATCTGACAGCATGTACAATACACCGCCTACATTTTCGTGGTACTTAGCTGGCCTAGTGTTTGAATGGTTGCTTGAGCAGGGCGGCGTAAAAGCGATAGAGGAAGTTAACCGGGCTAAAAGCGAATTATTATACTCGGCTATCGATAAAAGTAGTTTGTATCACAACAACGTTAGCTCGGCGTATCGTTCTAGAATGAATGTTACCTTTCATTTGCATGGAGCTGGCGAAAAAGAGAATGAATTTAATGCAAGATTTCTTGAGCTTGCTGAACGAGAGAACTTAAAAGCCCTAAAAGGACATAGAGCTGTTGGCGGCATGCGCGCCAGTATATACAACGCAATGCCACTTGAAGGCGTGCAAACACTTGTTGATTTTATGCAGGAGTTTGAACGAACCGCCTAATAAATCAATTTCCCAACGAGAATAAAACAAAAATAAGTAAGACATGGGGTCGCCGTGTTGTACCTAACATGCAAAATTATAGGAAATTTTAATGGAACAGATAAGCCTTTCACCGGTTAAACAAGTCAACGGTGAAATAAATTTGCCAGGCAGTAAAAGCCTTTCCAACCGTGCATTGCTGCTCGCTGCGTTAAGTGAAGGAACGACTAAGTTAACTAACCTTTTGGACAGCGAAGATATTCAGCATATGTTAGCAGCCCTTAAGCAATTAGGGGTTGAGTTTACGCTAAGTGAGAGTAACACCGTTTGCGAAGTAAAAGGTATTGGCGGTAAATTTTCTGTAGCCCAGCCGCTGACACTATTTTTGGGAAATGCCGGTACTGCAATGCGCCCATTGTGTGCAGCTCTGGCTTTTTCTGATGTTAATGTGGAACTTACGGGTGAGCCACGCATGGAAGAACGACCAATAGGCGACCTAGCAGATGAACTTATTGGGGCTGGTGCAAATATTAAATATCTTAAAAATGATGGCTTTCCTCCTCTTTCAATTTCATCAGCTGTCATCAACAAGACTGAATTCACCATTGACGGCAGCGTATCAAGTCAGTTCTTAACGGCTTTATTATTGGCTGCGCCCTTACTGCAAACTGAAATAAAAATCAATATACAGGGCGTGCTGGTATCTAGACCTTACATCGATATTACACTCGACAGTATGGCTAAATTTGGCGTGGTCGTTAAGAACAACAATTACCAATCATTTGTTGTGCCTGCAAATGCTAAATATATTGCACCTAAGCACTTTTTAGTAGAAGGGGATGCCTCGTCTGCTTCTTACTTTTTAGCTGCCGCTGCAATTAAAGGTGGCAGTATTTCGGTAAGTGGTATTGGTAAAAACAGCATTCAAGGCGATATTGCTTTTGCTGATGTACTTGAAAAAATGGGCGCAAAAGTGAATTGGTTTGACGATAAAATAGTCGTAAGCGCAGGTGAATTAAATGCGGTTGATTTAGATATGAATCATATTCCTGATGCAGCAATGACAATAGCAACCGCCGCTTTGTTTGCAAAAGGCACAACCAGTATTCGCAACATATATAATTGGCGAGTAAAAGAAACTGACCGTCTAAATGCCATGGCAACTGAATTACGTAAAGTAGGCGCGAAGGTAGAAGAAGGCTATGACTACATTACTATTACTCCACCAGAGGTCATTAATCATGCAGCTATTGATACCTACAATGATCATAGAGTTGCTATGTGTTTTGCGCTAGTGGCATTAGATGACGAATGCGGTATCACTATTAATGATCCCAAGTGCACAGCTAAAACATTCCCAAGCTTCTTTGAAGAGTTTGCCAAAGTCTGTGAGCGTTGATGAATTTATTGTGACCTAGATTGCACAATTAAATGAGCTAGGTATAATCCTCGCGTTTTTTAAACACAGGACCGATATCATGCAACAAGCGCCGATAATTACCGTAGACGGACCTAGCGGAGCGGGAAAAGGAACACTAGCAAGTATGCTTGCTGAGCACTACCAGTGGCACTTTTTAGATAGCGGGGCTATTTATCGAGTACTCGCAATGGCTGCATTGCACCATGGCATAGAACTCAGCGATGTCGACGGCTTGGCGCCACTTGCTAATGGGCTCGACGTTGTATTTACCATCAACAACAACAGCCAGCGCATTATCCTAGAAGGTGAAGACGTCACCGACGATGTTCGAAATGAAGATGTCGGTAATGCAGCGTCACAAGTTGCGGCAATTCCGCTCGTTCGTGAAGCGTTACTCCGCCGCCAGCGCGCCTTTCAAGAGACACCAGGCCTTGTAGCCGATGGGCGAGATATGGGCACTGTTGTTTTTCCAAACGCACAAGCTAAAATATTTTTGACCGCAAGCGCCGAGATACGCGCACAACGGCGCTATGAGCAGTTGAAAGCTAAAGGTCAAAATGTTAAACTCTCGCGCCTTTTGGCGGATATAGAAGCTAGAGACGACCGTGATCGTAACAGAACGACCGCGCCTTTAGTCCCCGCCGAGGACGCATTTGAATTAGATTCAAGTGTACTTAATATTACGCAAGTGTTTGAAAAAGCGAAAAATTATATAGATTCCAAGTTGTTATAAAGTTTCTCGTTTGGCCCACTTTACTAATATGATTAAGCCTGTAAAGGCAAACTTTACTGAGAACAGGATGTACTCGGTACTTTAATAATAACCCCGTCATTCTGGATTGAATGGTCGGATTTAAGTAGATACCCATTAATATGACTGAAAATTTTGCAGAGCTTTTTGAAGAAAGCTTGTTACAGCTTGAAACACGCCCAGGCGCTATTGTTAAAGGTACTGTTGTATCGATAGACAAAGACATCGTTCTTGTAGACGCTGGCTTAAAATCAGAAAGTGCTATCCCTGTCGAGCAGTTTAAAGCAGCTGACGGCACACTCGAAATCGCAGTAGGCGACGCAGTAGACGTAGCCCTAGATGCAGTTGAAGACGGTTTCGGTGAAACAATCTTATCTCGTGAAAAAGCCAAGCGCCACGAAGCTTGGGTTGAGCTTGAAAAAGCATACGAAGAAAAAGAGACAATTAAAGGTATTATTAACGGTAAAGTCAAAGGCGGCTTTACGGTTGAAGTTAATACTGTTCGCGCATTCTTACCTGGTTCATTGGTTGACGTACGTCCAGTTCGCGAAACTAATCACCTTGAAGGTAAAGAGTTAGAGTTCAAAGTTATCAAGCTAGACGCCAAGCGTAACAACGTTGTGGTTTCTCGCCGTGCTGTTATCGAAGCAGAAAGCAGTGCAGAACGCGACCAGTTATTGGCTAACTTGGAAGAAGGTGATGAAGTTAAAGGTATCGTTAAGAACCTTACCGACTAC
>CAZXTD010000224.1:0-5852 GCA_964643575.1 uncultured Glaciecola sp.
TTTTTGCGTTAAACGCTTTACAGAATTCCATGATATTTACACCATGTTGACCTAATGCAGGACCAACTGGTGGACTTGGGTTTGCTGAACCAGCAGCAACCTGTAGCTTGATTAAGCCAGAGACTTTCTTTGCCATTGTTTTCGTTCTCTATTTTGTGGGTATAACGCCTTGAAGATACAAGAGAATATCTCCTCAAACGGCTCCCCGTACGTAAAAAAGGGCGCAAATTATATGCTTAGCTTGAATTTTATGCAACAGTAAATTTGGAGTAATGAGGATATTTATGAAATTAAATGCAAAAGCTGGTTGGTAAAAAACGCATGACAAGAATAGTAGATACTTTTTGAAAGACTAATCACCTTCATACTTTTGTAATGAGTAGCTGTTGTTTCGGTTGCCTTTGTTTTGTTTGGTGGTGTACATCAACTTGTCGGCCTCTGCAATAAGCGCGTCAATTTCAAGATCTTTTTGCTGTAGTGCAGACTCAACCAATATTATACCAATACTTGCGCCCACGTTTACCTCAAGTTCATCGTTAATGCGCACTGTACTTGTTATCGCGTCAAGCATTGATTGGCTGCACTCGTCAACCTTATCGCGACTGGGCACATTAACACTTACTAAAAACTCATCGCCCCCCCAGCGACAACATACCGCGTCTGCCTTTGATAAAACTGACTTTAATCGTTCACTGATTTTTGCTAGCACAATATCACCCGCATCATGACCATGAATATCGTTTATTGGTTTAAAGTCATCCAAATCGAGCATCATCAATGCAAAGTATGGCTTTTCTTTTGACAGCTCGCGCAAGCTTTGCATCATGTATTTTTTACCAGCTCTGCGATTTAATAGGCCAGTCAAAGAGTCATGGTCGGCTTCGTATCGGGCTTTTAACTCTTTTTCTCGTCTTTCAGTAACGTCATAAATAATAACTTCGACAAAATTAAAGCTTAAATCGTGAGACAGTGCGCGCACATTTTCTCTTGATTCACTTATTGCTGATAACAAACAGTGCAAATAAACCCTTTGTTTGCCTCTATAAACAATTAAATCAAGCTCTTCCTGCTCGTTAGCATCTCGGGATAAAACGTACGCTATTTTTTTCTCAAACTTGGCAGGCTCGTGTAAATACGCTGACAAACTCTTGCCTTCTGTTTTATCCTCGAATAAATCGTTAAATGCAGGATTAGCAATGCTAATCATGCCGTTACTATCGAGTAAGCCAATGCCGGCGGTTGATTGTTCAAATAAAAGTCGAAAGCGCTTTTGTAGCTCTTCTGTAGATTCTCTTAATAATTTTTCAGACAAAAACTGTTGTTTAAGTGCACTAATCAAAACGTTAACTTTGGTGACAAGTCTGCCTATTTCATCGTGGCTCTTATGTTTCATATTGATATCGGACATTTTTTCAGGCACAGAAGTGTCAATATTTGTCACTTGAGTTGATAAATCACGAAGCGGATAAGTGAGCTGCTTTCTTACATACACACCAACAATAATTGAAATCGCAAGGCTTAAAATAATCAATAAAAAAGCATTTTCAAAGCTACTCTCTGACGCTTGCTTAGAAATAAAAGACGTGTCTGAATAGACCGTCAGCACACCCACTTTTTCTTGATCTAAAAATGGGTGCAACAAATTGAGAGTAATGGGCTTTGAAGCGTTATCAGCAACACCCACTTCTATTGCAAAGCTGTTATTGCTCATGTTTATTGAAGCACTCGCAATAATGTCGGTGTTTACCAGCCCTGTAAGTATTTCTTGAGCTAATGTGTCATCTTCTAAATATGCGGCAATGGCACTCGGTTGACTGGCCGACTGTGCGTATTGCGCAGCCAAAAGCTCACTTTGATGCCTCGCTTGACCCAGTTGAAAATAATAGCTAATACTCGCAAAGGCCATTGAAATTACCAGTGACAAAGCGCCAATTACAAGGCTAATTTTTAGTGAGAGTTTCATACAATAATCAAGCTAGTTAGAAGATGGTGGAAAAGCTAAGGTTTACTACGTTATAAGTAATGTCCGCAGTAGGCGCAAGCTCACTATTTACGGTAGAAAATAGTCCGCTACCAGCCTCACTAATTCGATTATGGTCAACTTGAAACTTTATTGACCAATTCATACTCACGTCCCATCGCAAGCCCATACTAATACTTCTTTGATCTATTGAAGCGCCTCTGAGCAATTCATTTGATTCGCTAGTGAGTAAAACAACCTGCTGAAACATCTCAGGTGGAAGACTCGCCTGAAGTTCACCAAAGTCCACAATTTCAGGGAATTCATCCCTTAAGGCCCCTGATACTGTTATAAAGGGCGTGAACTTATCAAGATTGTAAGCAATAGATGCATAGGCAGTGCGATTGCTTTGTGATAAAGCCCATTCACTTTTTAAGTCAGCAATTTCGGTAATAAACTCAAGATTATCGCCTTGGTAGTGTGACCCAATAGTCGTGTAATCAACTTGAGAGTTCTCAGGAACAATGCGTGATTGAATCGCCAAAGCGATAGGAATAAACGCTGGCGGTAAGGTTTGCTGTAGCGCCGAAATATCGTCCGCACCCGCAATCTCAAAATCGACCAAGGTTGCACTCAAATAATTAGCTTGGACCCGCCATCTATTCGTATTCATCTCTACCGAAAATGCATTCAAATCATCAAATTTAGTACGAAGGTTACCCTCTGCTTGGTCGTTTCTAAAATAGCTATTTCCATAAGACCAAGATAATTTCAATATTCCGTACTGATAATCTTTGCTGTAATTAACCTGAAGCCCGTTCATGTTGCCCAGCACCCCAGTTGGGGAGTACATTTCTAAGGGAGGGCGCGCCCAATACTGAGCGTGGCGCACATAGCGATAATCAGTCAATAAATAACTATTGGTACTAAACCGACCAAGTTTTGTCGACCAATTTCGATTAATTTGGTAGCGTAAAAACGCAAGTTCCAATACATTGCTTAGCGCGTCGTCGTTGCGGTCTTGCAGAATAACTTGCCCAACAAAATCTAGCTTATTATCTAGTCTCGTATTCATTTGCAAACCTACTACAGTATCGCTTTGCCAGGTGAGTCCTTCACGAGCAACATTTATAAGAGATGTTCTAAATTCAATTTGTTCGCTGTCAGCGTAGGTGAAACCTACATTAGCGAAGCCTGAAAACTCAGTCTCAATTGCGGCGCTTAGTTGAGATGTCACACACAAAACCAAGAGCAAAAGTATTTTTTGAAGCTTTCGCTGCATTTTGCCCAAAGCGCGCTGTTGTCGCGAAGCTTGATTAAAGACGGTAAACAATTTTCATCTCCGAAGTTACTGCATGCTCTGGCATGTAAGCAAGACCATTGGGATTATTAATCAACACAGATACCACTTCTTCTGGGCTATCGGTGCTTTTGGGTGGTATTGCACGGCCAGAAAACAGCAACCTAGACCAGTATGCGTTGATTTTTCTCTCGCTTCGGTCTACTAGCAACTGATAAAAAAGCTGTTTTATCGAACTACCCGGAGGATAGTCGATTGCTTGTACTAAGCGACTATCGGGGAATGTTTTATAACGCCCCATGTAAATATCTATTACTTCTTTTTTTGTCAGTGCTGATATTGGATTATCAATGTCTACGACTACGACTAAATTGTTGGCTGTTTTACCTTGGTAAGAGGATGATTTACTTTGAGTAACAGACTCAAGCTTGTTTGTACCCACTGCAGTTTGGGGAGCACTGTTAAGCTCACTATTTCTAACTGTGCTTGCTTGTGTAGATGCAGTAGCAAACAAACACAATAAAAGCACCGATACAATAAGTATTGATGTTTTATTACCTTGCTCTTTGCTGGCTGCTGTTGGACCCAACAATCTTCTTCCTATTTTTTAAATATAAAAAAGTTTCTCGCGTGTCCAAGTTAACGGCTGACTCAGGCCAATGCTTAATTTTTTATAATATTCGAAAGCATTTATTTTTAGACCGAAAAGCAAAATTGTAAGCTATTTATCGTGCTTAAATTACCTCCTAAATAACAAGACATATAAATCATTAAAAACTGTTCATTAATTAAACTAATTTAAGAAAGCATCCAAAGGCAACATACCGCAAGTATTCATTTTGAGACCCACGTTACTAAGGTGTTAAATTTGCTAGCTTGCCTTTTCACCGAAGTAAAAACAAATCATTAATAATCCCTAATAAATAGAAAGGAAATAAAAATGAAAATGTTGAATATAAAATCACTGTTTACTGTCGTTATTGCATTATTTTTTGTAGCTGCTGCCAATGCTGGCGATTACAAGAAGAAAAAAGATTTAGTAGATGTGGCAGCTTCTAACCCTGAGTTTAGTACTCTAGTAGCCGCTGTTAAGGCAGCAGGTTTAGTTGATGCGCTGAAAGGCGATGGTCCTTTGACAGTTTTCGCACCAACCAACGAAGCTTTTGCGAAATTACCCGAAGGTACGGTAGAAAACTTATTAAAGCCTGAAAACAAAGACAAGCTAATTGCGGTGTTAACTTATCACGTTGTACCCGGCAAAGTAATGGCATCTGATGTCGTGAAAGTAGACTCAGCCACCAGCCTGCAAGGTCAAGACATTGCGGTTAAAGTAAAGGATGGTAAGGTAATGGTGGATAATGCAAACGTTGTTACAACTGACGTAAACGCGAGCAATGGTGTAATTCATGTAATTGACACAGTTATTTTACCTGCTAGCTAAAACACGCAAAGCGAATTGCATTCAAAAACAAAAAACGGTCCAGATGGACCGTTTTTTTTTAAGTGCTTACTTTAAATTTTAACCTTTTTCTACTTGGCCAAATTCAAGTTCGACAGGAGTAGAGCGGCCAAATATAAGCACTGAAACTTTCAGGCGGCTTTTCTCATAATCCACTTCTTCAACGGTACCGTTGAAATCTGCAAATGGGCCATCGGTAACACGAACCACTTCACCTGGTTCAAATAATGTCTTAGGCTTAGGCTTGTCAACCGACTCTTCTAGGCGATTAAGAATGGCATCTGCTTCGCGCTGAGTAATTGGCATAGGACGATCTGAAGTGCCACCTATAAAACCTAGAACACGTGGAATGCTCTTCACCAAATGCCAAGACTCTTCATTCATATCCATTTCAACAAGGACATAACCCGGAAAAAACTTGCGCTCTGACTTACGCTTTTGCCCTGCGCGCATTTCAATCACTTCCTCGGTTGGGACCAAGATCTCGCCAAAGTAATCTTCCATGCTATGCATTTTGATGTGTTCTTCTAAGGTTTTTTTAACGCGTCCTTCGTATTGAGAAAACGCTTGTACAACATACCACTTCTTATCTGCCATGCTTTATGCTCCGATACCGGTGATTAGTCCTACAGCCCATACAATTACCATGTCGATTAAATATAACATTAGGCCAACAAATGCTGTAGCCGCCAATATGATAAGGGTCATACGCACAACTTCTTGTCTGGTTGGCCATACAACTTTGCGGACTTCTAGTCTTGCTTCTTTGGCAAAGGTCAAAAATGATTGCCCTTTGAGGGTTGTGCTTGCAATACCTAAAGCAACAACCGCAATAGCAACTGCAGCAAGCGCTCTATATAGTACTGAGATATCAGCGTATGCTGTATATCCGTAAATCAACCCGCCTAAAAGAACAAAAACCAATACCCATTTAACTGAATCTAAAGGGCTTGATGCGTTTTCTGCCTTGTCACTCATTACTATTACCTATAACCAATTGCTTATATGCAGTAACGCTTTATTTGCAGCGCTACACTAAAATTCTTTTTTGAAAGTGGCAGGGGTGGAGGGACTCGAACCCCCAACCGTCGGTTTTGGAGACCGCTGCTCTACCAATTAGAGCTACACCCCTA
>CAZXTD010000225.1:0-5753 GCA_964643575.1 uncultured Glaciecola sp.
CACCATCATCACATGACAATCGGCGAGCGGCTGACGCGCCTGTTTCAGCGATGCTGGCATTGATACTGCCGCTTTGCACACGCAAGGCCCGCGGGAAGTTGCGAGAGCTAATGGTTAAACTTCCGCTTAACAAACCTTGCCGAAAACGCACGCTGCCATTAGCATCGGCAAGCTCTGGCAATGTCACGTTAAGGTCGCCACTTCCAGTGAATAATCCGTTGCGGATATTTACATTAAGAATAGCTTGGGCTAAGCCATTGTAGTTTAGTGTTAGGTCGTTTAGGCCACCACCGAGTTGCCCGTTATCCATGGTAAGGCCAATGCTGCCACTAGTGACTGCTAAGCCCGGCACGGCAGTTTGAATTTGGTCAAAAGGAATCTCAAGGTTGGCCGCGTAATTGCCGCTTTCGTCGATGTTTATCGAGGCGCTGGCGCCGCTTAAAAACGCTTGGTCAAAGGAAAATTCGCCACCACCTGATATATTCCCCTGCGAATCAAAACTAGCATTCATACTGCCGCTACCCAAGGTGTTATAAACAAAGTCTGCATTGACATTGCCGTTTAGTTTGCCTGCGGCTAGGCGAACCGTGCCGCCGCCTGTAACGCTTAAATTACGTGGACCATTGCGAGGTGTTAAGTCACTCGGTTCAATGACTAAAGTGGTGCTTAACTGTTTTTGTTCATCTAAGCTGAGCTCTAGCCTTTTATTTTTAAACAGCGGTAGGTCGCTTCTTAAAGTGGCATCTAAACTGGTTTCGCCCTCACTGTTGACCCTAAATCGTATACCTCCTTGTGGACTGCGCACGTGCGGAATATTTATATCGGCAGTGACTGTAGCGCTTTTGTTACGTTGGTTATATCGCAGTTGCCTGAGCGTAACTCCCGGAATGACTTGGCGCATTTGGCTTAAGTCGACTCTGGCGCTTAATTGATCGGGAGAAACGGTCACGCCAGGGCCAATATCTAAAAAATAACCGCCATCTTCTAATGCTCTTGCAAAAGCGGTATTACCTGCAGGCGCGCCTGCTTGAGCCGGTGCCTGAGTCTCTGTTTCAGTTGCTCCGTTTGGCGATTGGCTTGTTGTTGGCGTTTGACCGGTTTGCGCTTGCGGTGCCGTTTGCGGTAATGATTCTGGCGCTTGCGCTGTGCTTGAGGTGGGCATTAGCCACTGCCTATATTTTCAGGATGCGATTTAAGCCATGCATAATATTCCCCAAATGCATTCTTATTAATGGCTTTACCCTGTTTAATTAGCTCTTTTGCAAGCGCTCTCACAATATGCGACATACTAATAGTGTTTGCCTTCTCTGATGCCGCTAAAAAAGCACTATGCAGTAAACAGTTACGAATACTTGCGCCACTTATTTCAAATTTAGCGGCCAAAAACGAGTAATCAATATCTTCACTTAAGGGGGCAGATGATTGGGTTAATTTACGCCACAATTGCAATCGCTCAGCTTGATGCGGCAACGTAAATTCTATTACATGGCTAAAACGACGCAAAAACGCATCGTCGATATTTTTGCCCAAATTGCTCGCTAATATTACCAAGGCTGGGTGCTCTTCTAGCTTTTGCAGCAGGTAACTCACTTCTAAATTCGCGTAACGGTCGTGGGCGTCTTTAACCGCGGTGCGTTTCCCAAATAAAGCATCAGCCTCGTCAATAAATAAAATAGCATTAGCCGCTTGCGCGCCGGTAAATATGCGGTCGAGGTTCTTTTCAGTTTCGCCAATATATTTACTCACAACCGATGCCAATTCGATTCTAAACAAATCCAGCTGCAGCATATTAGCAATTACCGACGCCGCCATGGTTTTGCCCGTGCCCGACGGGCCTACAAATAAACATGCATGGTTTTGAGTATGACTAAACAATTGCTCAAAACCCCAACTCGTCATCACCTGTAAATGATGCTCATGATAATTGACAATATTCATCAAATTAGCTTTTGCTGATTGCGTGAGCACAATGTCTTGTATACCAAAGTGACTATCAATTTTTTGCGCTAAGCCTTGCATTTGATGATTAAGGATTGAACGCGCTTTTAGGGCATAAAGAGCAACAAAACTGTTAGCATTTTCTTTCGCCGATCCCTTCACTTTAACGCTTTTAGCACCAACACGACAATCAGACGAAAGCGCAATTATCAGCTCAGACATTATTGCTCTATGTTGAGTAAGTGATAGTTTGTTGGTGCTTAATAATTGGTCCCATTGCTCGTCGCTTGGCGCTATTTTGAGGGGCTTAGGGTTTTCATTTGTGGCATATCGCTGCGTAAAAATCGCCAAAAATTGCTGGCAACAATTGCACATTTGTTGTGTACTCAAGACAGGTAAGTGATAGCTTTGAAACTGTCGAGCGTCGATTATTTTATGCAAGTGCTCTGAATGAGAGGGCGACGCTGTAGCGTGCAGTAAGAATAATGGAGACACTAACGATTGCAGTTTTTGTGCGCCGAAGTGACTAATTGTATTCACGTGTTTAAGTAAAAGTAGCCGACTATTAATATGTGCTTCAAAGGCAAGCGCACTCATCATGTTTTGTAGCTCAGACTCCGCGAAATTTTTCCAAGTCGAACAGTCCACAATATCCAAATAAAGGCCAGCTTGTTGCGCGAAAACTTGCGCCCATAGCTCAGCATCGTCGGCATCTTTGCTCACTAGCATGTGTGCTTGAGGCTGGCTTTGCCAAAGCTCTAGAGCGTTTTGGATTTGCTCATAAAAAGCATCATCGCATAATTGTATCCCTGCAAATTTTGCTGACTCATATTGTTCAAGCGCTTTGGCATCAAGCTGGTCGATTTCACACAAATAATCAGCCAACCTTGGGTGAAGTCGCAAGCTTGTTTGCTGGTGCAAGTGCGAAGAATGGGTTTGTTTTTGCAAGATATTATAACAACGTAAGGTGCCTGATTCGTGCAAGGCAACTGAACTTGTACGTTTGTTGTTTTCTAGTTCATTCGAATCTGCTTGTTCCTGTAGGCTCGGCTTCTGGATGCTTGGAATAGCTTGAATCAAACTTTCTACTAAGGCCATGCTCGGCAGTTTACACGCGAGGTCGTCGTGTAAAAAGCCGTATACCCGCGCAAAGCGTGTGTCAATTTCTGGCGCTAAGCATAATAATATCAGCTTTAATTCTGTCTGACTCAGGTTAAAAATACCTTGCAGCTTTTGATGAGGTAAAAGGGTTTTAGTCGCGCGGGTGCGAGCGTTGATTAACTCGCCTTGTGCCGCAATTTGTTGGCTGAGGTTTTGCGCGTACTGCTTGCCGTTTTGGCTTGCTGGCAAATTCGATAAATGTGGTCCACTGGCTTGGGCAAGCTCGCTCAAAATTGCGTCCATATCTTGGTCTGACAAAAACAAGCCTAAAAAGGATTCTTGACGAGATTCACCTCGCATTTCTCGCATCAATGCCACCTCACGATGCAATACTAGCGTAAGCATTAACAAATAATCTTGAAGAAAGTCATTACCGTCTACAAATGCTGAGGCCTGTGCTTCAGGTGTCTCTGCTTTTGTTTGAGCTACACGGCTCTTTTTGTTTTTACTATTTATTGCTCTGTTTGTTTTGGCGTCAGTTACCTTGGAGGCTGAAATCGTCATTCTTGCACCTCAATTGTAAGCGCATGTCCGTTGCTAAGAATGTTGCCTTTGTATGGGCTGTAGCCACTCATTTTCAGCACGATGTTTAGCGCAATAGGTCGCAAAGATATCTGCGTTGATGATGCTTGGATTGCTAAGCTGCCACGGGTGTACAAAAACTGTTTAAATAAATAGGCATGTGAGCTTAATTGCAAGCCACTTAAACGTGCAGCAAATTGCGCCATAAGAATATTTGCGAGTTGTTCGGTCCCTGATTTCTGCGCAATGGTGTCTTTGACAGTCTGAGCTAAGCCTAGTGTTAAACGACTTATGTCGAGCGCTGTTTGGCTTACATTTGCTATACGCTCTTGTGAGTCAAAAAGCAGATAGTCGAGCCATACTTGAGTCTGCTGTAGGGTTTGCTCCGACTGTTTATCTAATTTTGCTTGTTCTGTACCCGCATCTTTTTTTTCTATTTGGACTAACAACAAATGCTCTCGCAAAAGATAAAGCATCGCGCCTTTGATTTCACCTAAGGTGTAACAACGTTCTAGCTGCATACTTGCAATAAGCGGCAACAACAAACCCAACCCCGCGTAATCGCTTGTTCCCCGCCACAAAAATAACGGGTCGAGCGTTTCAGGCTCATTAAATTTAGTCTTAATCTCCTGTTCTAAGTTGGCTTGTTGCTCTTCTTGCTCAGCTTTATTGGGCTGTGTGTTTTCGTGTAACAGAGCTAAAATTGTAAGACGAATTGGTGTAGAGCAAGCCATCTGTTCAAGCATATTCTGCAAGACCACTTTATTTACCCCACAAGTGTGTAAGGCATTAATAGCTAGCGATTTTTGAGCATCAGTGCTTTTTTCAATTCGCACTATCAATTGTGCATGCTTGAGCATGTTAAACAAGGTCAATAGACCTTTATGAGCTGAGCTGGAACAAAGGTCTGTCTCTTTTGATTGAGGCGACGTTGCTAGCAATTTGAGATAAGCACGAGTATATGCTGCATTGTTATTACTGGCGATGGTCTCAGTAAAAGTCGTTTTTAATTCACTCACAGAATCAAGTAAGGCTAGCGCAAATTCTACATCGGCTTTGCTAAACGAACTACTTTGCGCAATGTTGCACCAGTGATTAATTAACCACTCTTCATCTTGAGTATTAATAGTGTGCGCAAGTGACTCAATCAATTGCATCTTATCAAGGTGCCTAGCAATGCCTCTTAGCCTATCTTTTTGTTCGAGTAATAAGGCAACGAGGGATTCTGAAGACGTTAAATATGAAGCATAGTGAAAGTCGCTAAAACACCACAACATCTGTCCGTTGGGCTGGAGAATTTGCGCGATAAAACTCGCGACATAGTGAGAATGGTCCTCGAAAACAATATAGTTGTTACTTGGGCTATTATTTGGGTCTACTCCACCTTGTACTAGGGTATCGAGAATTTGCTGTGCGAGTATGTCGCTTACTGCATGAGTATTAAGGTCTTTGAGTAGAAGCTTAAGATTAAGAGAAAGTTTACGAATTCTGATAATGCGCTTGTCGTTGTGGCTTTGTGGGTATGCAGCATCAAATAAAGTGGCAAGTGCATTCGGTAATGCACTTTCGCTCATCGATGTTAAACGTTGCCGGCATTCCATGGCATCAAACTGCGGATTTGCCGTAATTAACTGGCAACGATGCCGCAAGGTATCAATTTCTATTTGTGCGCTCATTTAGCTCACCAAACCAAAGCGGTCACAAAAATCGTCCATCGACATACATCGCTGCGCTTTTAAGCTATCGCGCAAAGCTTCGCTGCCATCATGATGCAATCGGTGCATGGCTAATTCGGCGCCATCATATTGCAAATGATGGCGCCATAGCCGGCGCAATCGCGCACCTTCAAAATGCAAAAACACCAAGCGCAGTTTGTTGTAAAGTACATCGCTAAAGTTCATATCGTAACGGAACTTTTTGCGAAACTTATGGTAAATGACACTCTGTGGCACAACTCTGACGGTGTGACCTAGCAGCCACAAGCGTATACTTAGCTCGATATCCTCATAGCCCCATTGCACAATGCCTTGGTCAAAGCCTTGCAGCTTGTCAAAAATGGCTTTGCGCACAAAAGTTGCGGCACCGCCAATAAACGGCACGTCGCTCACTTGTTCGACTTTAGGTAACCAGTG